>JAUZEY010000567.1 GCA_030838785.1 Actinomycetota bacterium
GAGGGGAAGGCCAGCTGGGTGACGCCGGCGAGACCGTGGGGCACCTCCGACTGGCCGCGCCGGACGGCGAGTTTCACGGCCAGCGTGATGGCGGCGCCGCCGGTGTAGGCGACGCCCAGCGCCACGAGCGGTGCCGCGTTGCGTCGTCGCGCCGCCCCCATCCCGCCCGCCACCAACGCCACGGCGAGGACGACCGCTTCGGAGCCGAGGTAGGCCACCCCGTCCGAAGCGCGGTTCAGCCCCCCGTTGCGGTGCATGTGGAACCACCGGTTCACGGGCCGGTCGACACCCCGGTGGAAGACCCCGGGCGCAACGTGGAGCACCAGAACGCCCATCCCCCAACCGAGGAGGAGGATCAGAACCGCCGTCGTGAGCGGCCTCGCCAGCCATCGTGTCCCGAGCATGGCCACCAGATTCACCGCCGGAGCGCCGCGTGCCTCGCCGCGGTCGCCGGTCTCCGCAGCATCTCCGCACGACGGTCGCGAAGGCTCAGACAGTCGCCTTCCTGACGCCGTAGATCAAGCCTGCTTGGACATCAGGAGCGAGAACTCCAGCGTCGGGTTGCCCGTCACCGACACGAAGGGCGCCAGGGTGGGGGCCGACATCCCGAAGTCGGACCAGGAGAACTGGTAGGTCCCGACGATCTTGAGCTGGGCGCCGGTGCGCTGGATCTGGAGCGGGATCTTCACCTTCTTGGTCTGGCCGTGCAGCATGAGCGAGCCCTCGGCGTCGACGGTGGCGGCGCTGCCCTTGACGGCCTCGTCGGGGATGCTGATCGGCCCGGGAGCGGCGAAGGTGGCCTGGGGGTACTTGTCGGTCTCGATCCCCAGGGAGCGGATCTTGTTGTCCCGCTTGTCCTGGTCGCTCTTGAGCTGCGACACGTCGACGGTGAAGTTGGCGTTCTCGGCGCTGTAGGCCCCGCCCCGGTCGGCCACCGTGACCTGGCCCGTGACGGCGCCGGTGCGGCCGACGGCGTCGCTGGGAGCCGGCAGCTGGGCCAGCTTCTCCCGTACCCGGTAACCGGCCGCCGAGCCGTCGGCCACCGTCCAGGTGCCGGCCAGATCGCCGGTCGGGACAGCGGCGGTCGATCCCTTCGTCTGGAGTGAGAACTTCGACGGCGAGTCGGTGTTGAAGAACGTGAAGTAGGCGATGGCGAACGCCGCCACCACCGCCACGACACCGATGAGCAGCACGCGGGGCTTCGTCAGCTTGGCCAACATGGAGGGGAACCTACCCCAGCGGTATTTCCGGGCAACGTCCGGAAGCTCTTTCCCAGCCAACTCCCAGAAGATTCCCAGCTGCGGCCGCTGCACTGGAACAATGAACGTCGTGCCGGAAGCGAGGGTCCTCGTCGTCGACGACGAGGACAGCATCACCGATCTCGTCGCCACCGCCTTGCGCTACGTCGGGTTCGAGGTCGCGGTGGCTTCCAACGGGCGCCAGGCCCTGGAACGGGCGGCCTCGTTCCGGCCCGAGCTCGTCGTCCTCGACGTCATGCTGCCCGACCTCGACGGGTTCGAGATCGTCCGCCGCCTCCGGGCCGACGGCCTGCGGATGCCGATCGTCTTCCTCACCGCCCGCGACGCCACGGAGGACAAGGTGGCCGGGCTCACCATCGGCGGCGACGACTACGTCACGAAGCCGTTCTCCCTCGAGGAGCTCGTGGCCCGGGTGCGGGCCGTGCTGCGGCGGACGGGCGGCGGCCCCGAGCAGAGCGGCCGGCTGCAGATCGCCGACCTCGAGCTCGACGAGGACAGCCACCAGGTGTGGCGGGCCGGCCAGCCCGTCGACCTGACCGCCACCGAGTTCAAGCTGCTCCGCTACCTGATGATGAACGCCCGCCGGGTGCTGTCGAAAGCCCAGATCCTCGACCACGTCTGGAACTACGACTTCGGTGGCGACGGCAGCATCGTCGAGACCTACATCTCCTACCTCCGCAAGAAGGTCGACGGCTCCGAACCCCATCTCATCCAGACCGTCCGCGGGGTCGGCTACACGTTGCGCCCACCGGCGTAGTGCCGGGCGTGCGGAGGTCACCTCCCCTGCGTTCGCTCCGGGCCCGGCTCGTGGCCGGGCTGCTGGCCCTGACCGTCGTCGGGCTGGCCGCCAGCGGCGTCGGGATCTACAAGGCCCTGGCCGACTACCTCCGCAACCGGCTCGACTCCCAGCTCACCGCCACCCTGACGCCGGTCTTCAACGAACTGGCCCAGGGCGAGCATTTCTCCCGCCGCCTGCCGTCGGGCCGGTCGGTGATCCCGAGCGGCACGTTCGGCGAGCTGCGCCGGCCGGGCGGGCCCGCCGTGCAGTACGCCGAGCCGTCGCGGCCGACCCCGAAACTGCCCTCCCCTCCCGAGGACGGGGACCGGTTCGCCACCGTCGGGTCGACCGACCACGAGGTCCGCTACCGGGTGCTGGCCACCGCCGGCGACGACGGGACCGTGCTCTACGTCGCCTTCCCCACCACCGACCTCGACCAGACCCTGCACCGGCTGGTGGGCATCGAGCTGGTCTTCTCCGCCGGCGTCCTGCTCTTCCTCGCCGTCCTGTCGCTGGCGGTCGTGCGGCTCGGCCTGGCGCCCCTGGAGCGCATCGCCGCCACCGCCGGCGACATCGCCGGCGGCGACCTCTCCCGCCGGGTGGAGCCGGCCGAGCCCGACACCGAGATCGGCCGGCTGGGCCTGGCGCTCAACGCCATGCTGAGCCAGATCGAGACGGCCTTCGCCGAGCGGTCCGCCTCCGAGGACCGGCTGCGCCGCTTCGTGGCCGACGCCAGCCACGAGCTGCGCACGCCGCTGACCGCCATCCGGGGCTATGCCGAGCTGTTCCGTCGCGGCGCCGCCGAGCGGCCCGAGGACCTGGCCCGGGCCATGCGCCGCATCGAGGACGAGGCGGCCCGCATGGGGGTCCTCGTCGACGACCTGCTGCTGCTGGCCCGGCTCGACCAGGGCCGCCCGCTGGAGCGGGAGCCGGTCGACCTGGTCACGGTGGCCGGCGACGCCCTGGCCGACCTCTCCGCCATCGATCCCGCCCGGCCGGTGACCTACGAGCATCCCGACCGGCTCGTCGTCACCGGCGACGAGGCCCGCCTCCGGCAGGTGGCCGGCAATCTCCTGGCCAACGCCCGGGTCCACACGCCGGAGGGCACCGCCGTCCACCTGCGGGTGCGGGCCTACGACGGCCAGGCCCTCCTCGAGGTTGCCGACGAGGGGCCCGGCCTCCCGCCCGGCGACGAGGGGCTGGTCTTCGAGCGCTTCTACCGGGCCGACGCCGCCCGGGCCCGCACCGGCAACAGCGGCGGAACAAGCGGAACCGGCGGGTCCAGCGGCGGGACCGGCGGGACGGGGCTCGGCCTGTCGATCGTGGCCGCCATCGTCGCCGCCCACGGCGGCACCGTCCACGCCGGCGCCCCTCCGAGCGGCCGTGGCGCCTACTTCCTGGTCGCCCTCCCGATCACTCCCCCGCCGCCGTCCGAACCGGCCGCGATCACCGTCACGCCGCCCGACGAGACCTGGGCGCCGCCGGCCGAGCCGCCGTCAGGAAAC
>JAUZEY010000025.1 GCA_030838785.1 Actinomycetota bacterium
TCGCCCGCGCCCAGGACATCCCGCTCAAGTTCCTGCTCGGGATCCTGTCCGACCTGAAGCGGGCCCACCTCCTGCGCAGCCAGCGGGGCGCTGAGGGCGGGTACTGGCTGGCCCGGCCGGCGGAGGAGATCTCCCTCGCCGACGTGATCCGGGCCATCGACGGGCCCCTGGCCAACGTCCACGACACGAGCCTCGCCGCCCTGGCCTACCCCGGTCCGGCCGAGCACCTCCGCGAGGTGTGGATGGCCGTGCGCACCAGCCTGCGGTCGGTCCTGGAGGTGGTCAGCCTGGCCGACCTCGCCCGCGGCGAGTTGCCCACCCGGGTCCAGGCCCTGGCCGCCGAGTACGAGGCCGATGTCCGGACGTACACCACGTAACGGGCAACTCTCACACGTAAATCGGTCGACTTAGTCGAGAAATGGCGCGGACGAGGGGGGAACCGCCGCCCCGACCGCCGAAACCTTCCCGAGTCCACACGTTTCCCCGCCGGTCGGCCTCCCGCAACCTTCTTCTTGATCATCTGAGTCAAGATGATCAACAATAGGGCGACGGGGCCGGACCGGCACCCTCGACACCGGGAGGGCGCAGCACAGTGCTCCACCACATCGATGGCTATGTCGCCTTGGCCGGGCTGCTCGTGGGGTTCACCGTCGGCCTGACGGGGATGGGCGGCGGCGCCCTCATGACGCCGATCCTCGTCCTCCTGTTCAAGGTGCAGCCGCTGGCCGCCGTGTCGAGCGACCTCGTGGCCGCCGTCGTGATGAAGCCCATCGGCGGTGCGGTCCACCTCCGCCGGGGCACCGTCAACAAGCGCCTCGTCGGCTGGCTGGTGGCCGGTTCCGTCCCGTCCGCCTTCGCCGGCGTGCTCATCCTGCGGGCGATGGGCAACGGCGCCGCGGTCCAGAGCCACATCAAGACGGCGCTGGGGATCGCCCTGCTGCTGGCCGTGGTGACGATGATCGCCCGGGCCTTCCTCAGCACCCGGCGCCGGGCCGTGAAGGGCCTCGGCATTATGGCCGACCCGGCCGGCGTCGCCGACCACGCTCCCGCGGTCGTGGTCCGGCCGTTCCCGACGCTGATGGTGGGCGTAGTCGGCGGCCTCCTGGTCGGCATGACCTCGGTCGGCTCCGGCTCGCTCATCATCGTGATGCTCCTGCTGCTCTACCCGCAGCTGAAGGCCTCGGAGCTCGTCGGCACCGACCTGATCCAGGCCGTGCCGCTCGTCGCCTCGGCCGCCCTCGGACACATCCTGTTCGGCGACTTCAAGCTCGACCTCACCACGTCGCTGCTCATCGGCAGCATCCCCGGCGTCTACATCGGCGCCCGGGTGTCGGCCATCGCCCCCGGCCGGGTGATCCGCCGGGCGCTGGCCTTCGTCCTCACCGCCTCGGCCCTCAAGCTTCTGAACGTGGGCAACGTGCAGGTGGCGGCCCTGCTGACGTCGGCGGCCGTGGTCGGCCCGCTGGCCTGGCGGTTCGTCCGGTCGACGGGTGGCCTGCGCCGGGGCTGGCAGCCGGGCCTCGCCGCCGGCAAGGAATTTCTTTCGGGCCCCCGCTCCGCCATCCCGGACGACGCCGACGTGATCCCGATGTCCGGGGCCCGTCCGGCGGGGGTCTCCGAGCCCGCCGAGCTGGCCGGGAAAGGCCGCTGACCAGCGATTTCCGTGGTGGCAGCCGCGGGGACACAGTGTCGCTGTGTGGCTACGTTACGCTCGTGTTGTGCCACTTCTGTGGGCTTGGATAGTCCCTGAGGTGTTTGTGTACGGATGATCAGGTTGACCCCCGATCTCCCATACGGGTAGAGTCCTCCCTTAGGCGGATGCCGAGCAGTGCGGACTGCGCGGGAGGAACGATGGCGATGAAGGTGAATCTGAAGCAGTGGTTCGTCTGGCTCATGGTTGCCTTTGTCATCGTGTTCATCTACCGAGACCCTCGCGGCGCGTCTGATGCCATCGGGCCCTTCCTCGGCGACATCGGCCACCTTGTGACGAACGTCATCCATAGCGGTGCGGAGTTCCTCGCCGGCTTCGGGCGTCACTAGACGCACGGCCGGGCCTTCCCGGCGACACCCGCTCCTCTCGCGGATCCTCCCCACACCGGACGAGGTTCTGCAGTCGTACCTGACTCACGACGAGGTCTTCATCCTCGTCGACGAGCCGGCCACCTCGGCCTTCCTCCTCGAGGCCAGCAACGAGATCCTGATCATCGTGGTCATCGCGCTGGTGACGGGCTTCGCTGTCGGCAACGGCGGCGGGACGATCGCCGCCATCCTCGGCCTGATGGTCATCGGCGCCGTCACCACCACCCTCGTGGTCCGCCGACTGCAGGCCTGGTACACCCGCTACGCCCTCACCGACTTCCGGCTCATCCGCTCCTGGGGCGTGATCAAGCGGCAGCTGGCCTGGATGCCGTGGTCGAAGGTGACCGACGTTCTCCTCGTCCAGAACCTGGCCGGGCGGATTCTCGGCTACGCCACGGTCCGCATCGAGTCGGCCAACGAGGCCTCGGGCTTCAAGGCCGTCACCGACCTGCGCGACCCGCACCGGTTCCACCGGGTGGTGACCGAGATGGTCCAGGCCAAGCAGGGCAAGACGGTGCCGCCGTGGATGAAGCCCGACGGGCCGGCCGGGAGCGGGACCGGCGGAGGCCCCGGCAGCGGACGGGGCCCGCGCCCACCCCGCCACCCCGACGAAGCGGTCACCATTCCCGGCCTGGCGCCGACGCCGATGTCCGACGACGGCGGCGACCCCTTCGGCGACTGAGCCCTGCCGCCATCGGCGGGGCCGGGCCGCCCGTGTAGCGTGCAAATGATGCCTGCCGACGGGATGGAACCCAGCGCCGCCGGGCGGGCCGCCGCCCTCCTCGGGCGCCCGGTGGGAGAGGTCGCGGCGTCCCCGTCCGACCTCCGTTCCGCCGCCGGCCTGCTCCACGACCTCGTGGTGTGGGGCCTCGAGAACCGGCTTCCCGACAGCGCCCTCCGGCCGCTCGAGACCAGGCTCGGGCAGCTGGCCACGGAGCTGCTCCCCGCCGACCCAGGGCTCGCCGCCCTCCTCGACTGGTGGCTGGCCGCCGTCGTCGGCCTGCCGTCGCAGGGGCTCTGGTCGGCGCCGGGGGGCCCGGCGCTGCCCGAGGAGCTGGCCTCCGCCATCCTGCCCGGCGGGCGTCCGCCGAACCTCGGGGCCGAGATCAAGACCCGGCGGTTCACCGACGACCGGGAGCGGCTCTTCGCTCTCACCACCACCGTGCCCGTCCTGTCCCAGGTGGCCAAGGCCCAGTCGGTGGTGAAGGCGCTCAACGCCGAGCTGGCCGGGTTCCTCGCCGCCGTCGATCCCGCCCGCAATTCCGACGGCCCGCGGCCCGACGCCGGCGTCCTGGCGGAGCGGGCCGAAGCGCTGCTGCGGAAGTCGGGTGTCGTGGAGGGCACGCCGCTCTACGGCAAGGTCCGCCGGGAGGTCGACCAGCGGGTGGCACTGGCCCGGTCGGTGGCCGCCCGGGCCGGCGACCTGGGCCCGCCGATCGAGCCGTTCCCCGCCGCCCGGGTCAAGGCCCTGACCCGTCTGGTCAGCACCGGCGACCAGGTGCTGGCCGGCCGGCTCCTGGCCGCGCTCGGAGGGCCGCCGCCCCGACCCGAGCCGTCCGGCCTGGCCGTCGCCCTGGCCGAAGCGATGGACGCCCTCGACGCCGACGACCGTTTCCGGGCCCACCACCTGCTGGGCGCCGTGGCCGATCCGGTGGCCGCCGCCGCCGCCGACCCGCAGCTGGCCGCTTTCGCCGAGGAGGGCCGCCTGGCCCGGGCCGAGGCGCTCACCACCTTGGAGGATCTGGAGCCGCACGCCGGGGGGGACGCCACCGACATCCCGGGTCTCGTCCGGGGGGCCCTCGACGCCGGGGAACTGGCCGAGGCCCGCACCTGGCTGGCCGACCTCGCCGCCACGGTCGCCGCCACCCGGGCCCGCAAGGAGGCCACTCGGGCTCTCGACCGGGCCCGCAACCGTGGCGTGGAAGGTTGGCTGGTCGAGGCCCTGGCCGCCGCCGTCGAAGCGGGCGACAACGACGCCATGGCGGCGCTGGCGTCCGACGTCCGCCTGCTGCCGGGGATGGAGCGCAAGGTCAGTGCCCTGGCCGACCAGGCCCCGACGGCGCCCCCCGCGCCGGGCGGGGAGGGGGCGACGGCCGCCGTCGGCGGGCCGGTCAGCGTCGTGGTGACCAGCGCTCCCGGCAGCACGGTGAAGCGGGGCTGGCCGGAGCGGATGGAAGGGCCGGCGACCATCAAGTCGGTGGCCGCCTACGTGATCCGGGTCAACGCCCACAACCGGTTCTTCGACGGGCGCATCTGCACCGCGCCGGCCGGGAACCGCCAGTGCGCCTCCAGCGAGCGGTTCAAACTCGACTTCTGCGAGAAAGGGATCCGCCGCTGCTCCTGGCTCGGCGCCTTTGCCGAGCAGCCCCGGGTCGAGCTGACCGATCCCTTCGTCGACGAGTACCAGCCGGTGATCGACGAGACGCCGCCGGAAGCCGGCGACGTCGCCGTTCTCTGGGCCCCGACCGAGAGCGGTAACGAACTGGTCGGGCTGTGGCGGGTGCTCACGCTGGCCCGGGCCCGGCGGGGCTGGGTCCTCAACGGCGACCGGGACGCCGCCGTCATGCTGCCGAAGGGTGTCGTGCCGTGGTCGGCGGTCTACCGCCGCTGGTCGAGCCCGCGGGGGTCGATGTCGCTGCGCACGCTCGACACCGACGGCCTCGAAGGGCTGCTCGTGGAGGTGCGCGACGCGCTCGCCCCCCTGGCCGACGCCGATCCCCACGTCCAGCGCGACCTCGCCGCCCTCGAAGTGATGCTGGCCGACCAGCGCGGCAGGGTGCCGGGCGCCCCCCGCCCCGACGCCGCGGCCGGCGCCGGGCCGGCGGCGGAGGCGACGGCCGTCGAGATCGCTCCCGGGAGGGGCCGGCGGGGCCGGCGCCGGGAGGACACGGCCGGCGACCGGGGCCGCAACGGCCAGACCGACAGCGGCGTGGCCGCCGGGACGAGCGCCGGGTCCGGCGTCGCCGGAGTCGAGGCCGCACCGACCGCGGCGCCACCCACGCTCCACCAGCGGCTCCGGGCCCGGGGCGGCTTCTACTCCGCCACGCTGGTGGCCCAGTACCAGCTCGCAGTGCAGGAGAGCCACCTCGTCGTGCTGGCCGGCCCGTCGGGCACCGGGAAGACCCGGCTCGCCCTCGAGGCCGCGGCCGAGCTGGCGGCGGTCAGCTGCCTCGTGGCGGTGCGCCCGGAC
Source organism: Actinomycetota bacterium (assembly GCA_030838785.1). Lineage (GTDB taxonomy): Bacteria > Actinomycetota > Acidimicrobiia > IMCC26256 > BP-133 > BP-133. The sequence goes on from JAUZEY010000025.1 coordinate 5,270, forward strand.
TGGCATGCCAACGAGGACCTGCTCGGCTACCTGCCGCCGTTCCCCGGCTCCCGCTTCTCGTCGACCGCGGCGTCGGAGTTCATCCGCAGCGCCTCCATCGAGGCCGAGGCGGCCGCCGCCGAACAGCGGACGCCCCGGCCGTTCCACCTCTGCCTCGACGAGATGAACCTGGCCCGGCCCGAGCACTACCTGGCCGAGCTGCTGTCGAAGATGGAGGTGCCGGGCGGACGGGTGAACTTCCACACCGGCGACGGAGAAGCCGGATTCCCGGCGGAGGTGGCCTACCCGCCCAACCTGGTCATCGTCGGCACGGTCAACCTCGACGAGACGACCCTGCCGATCTCGGCCAAGATCCTCGACCGGGCCGCCTACCTCGTGGTCGAGGCCCACGAGCTGCGGGCCTTCCTCGACACGCTGCCCGAAACGGCGCAGCTGCCGGCCTGGATCCCCAAACTCCTCGTCGACCTCGACGGGAACCTCGACGACGCCGGCCAGGGCCTCGGCTACCGGGTGGCGCAGCGGCTTCTGCGCTGGGCCAGCCTCGGAGCCGCCGCCGGGCACACTCCCGAGGAGGCGCTGGACTGGGCCTTCTCGGCCCAGGTCGTGCCCCGGCTGCGCTTCACCCGCTCCGACCCGTCCCACCTCGAGGTGCTCGAAGCCGTCATCGGCCGGCTCCGGGGCGCCCACGGCGAGTTCGCCCGCTCCACCGCCCTCCTCGACCGCATGCTGGCCGAGCTCCGGCGGCAGGACTTCACCCTCGGGCAGATGCGGCTGTCGTGACAGCAGCTCCGGGGGCCAGGGCCGGCCCTGCCGCCGCCAGCCTGCTGCTCCTCGGCGGCCGGCCGGTACCGATGGCGGGGCTGGCGCTGCGCATCGACGAAGCGACACCGCTGGCTTTCGCCCTCGGTCCCGGCGTCGCCGGCCGCCTCAACCTGGCTGGCCTGCCGGTGCCGCTCGTGGACGGGCGGGCCGACCCGGCCTGGGTCGACGACTCCCGCCGGGAGCAATGGGTGGGGGAGCTCGATCTCGAGCTCGTCGTCACCGCCACGCCCCAGGCCCCCGGGGCGACATCCTCCGGAGCGGCCGTGCTGCGGCCCCGGATCGTGGTGCTGCCCCGGAGGGCGACAGTGGAGGGGTTCGGGTTCCTCGTCGACCAGTTCCGGACCTGGGCCGGCCCCGGGGCGCTGGCCGACCCGGCCGGCCGGGCCCGCATCTGGGCCGAGCTCGCCCCCCGGGTCCCCAAACGGGACGAGGAGCGGGCGCTGGTCGCCCTGGCCCTGCTCCGGCGGGCCATCCCGGCGCTCATGGGCATCCACCGGGCGCCGGCCACCTCCCCCGCCGAGCGCCGCGAGTGGTGCTCCGTCGACCGCACCGGCGGGCGGCGCCTGCTCCTGCACCGCCTCCACCCCTTCGACCCTCCCCGACCCGCCAACGCGCCCCGCGCCGGTCAGGTGGCCACCATCGTGGTCGAACCGAGCACCGACCGGGCCGAGAACCGGTTCGTGGCCGCGGTCGTCCGCCGGCTGGTGGCGATGTGCCGGGAGGCGGCGGGGACCCCGGACTGGCTCGACCCCGACCAGGTCCGGGAGCTGAGCGCCGCCACCCGGGCGCTGGCCGCCCTGGCCTCCGAGCGGCCGTGGGCCGACCTGCCCAGCGGGGCGATGCCCCGGGTCAGCTTCCTGCTCCGGGACCACCCCCACTACCGGGTCATGCGCACGGTGGGCGACGCCATCGACGACAGCCTCCGCTGGAGCCCCATCCCCGGCGATCCCGCCGCCCTGGGCCTGCGGACCCAGACGCTCAACGCCCTCTTCGAGGTGTGGGTGTCGCAGGCGGTGCGGGCCGCCGTCCGCCGCCGGATCGGCCTGGCCGGCCCGCTCGGGGCGCCGCTGCCCCGGGGCGGCGCCGAGGAGGCGGGCACGCCCCGAGGGCGGGTCCGGGTGTGCTTCGACCGGGTCTACCCGAAGCCGGGCGCCGACCGGGAGAGCCGGGCCGAGGGGGGTAGGGATGGCATCGTGGCCCTGACCCGCAAGCGGAGCCCCGACGCGACCGTCGAGTGGTGGCCGACCGGCGGCCAGCCGGTGGTCATGGCCATCGACGCCACCTGGAGCCGCAACCCGACCTACCACGACGACAAGCTCGGCTACGCCCGCTCGCTGGCCGCCGGCGGTTCCGACGAGATGCTGGGGGCGCCCCGGCTGTGCACCCGGCGGTCGATGGTGGTGTTCCCCGGGCCCCGGCCCGAGGTCCACGAGCTGGGCTTCGCCCTGTCCCTGGCGACGGTGTCGGCACCGCCGTCGGAGGCGGGGTGGGAGCTGCTCGGCGCATTCCTCGACCGGGGGCTGGAGGGCGTCGTGCCGTCGGGGCTGACATCGGACGGATTCGTCGAATCCGCCGACATCCGCCCCCGGTGAGGGAGGAACACGCCGGGAGCCCGTCGTACTTGATCTCCAGCTTCTCAATTGATGTAGTGGAGAAATGCACGTGAGCGGATCGGCGGGCGGGAGAGTGGCGGTCATCGGCCTCGACGGGGCCGTGCCCGAACTCGCCTTCGAGCGCTACGCGGAGCGCATGCCGACCCTGTCCCGGCTGCGGGAGCAGGGGGCGTGGGGCCGGCTGCGGTCGATCGACCCGCCGATCACGGTGCCGGCCTGGTCGTGCGCCATGACCGGGCTGTCGCCCGGGGCGCTCGGCATCTACGGGTTCCGCAACCGGCGCGACCACACCTACGACCGGCTCGTCTTCGCCACCAGCCGGGCCGTTCCCGCGCCCCGGGTCTGGGAGCGGCTGTCGGAGGTGGGGCGCCCGTCGATCGTCGTCGGCGTCCCCGGCACCTACCCGCCGAAGCCGATGGAAGGCGCCCTGGTGGGCTGCTTCCTCACCCCGTCCACCAACTCCGACTACACCTGGCCGCCCGAGCTCAAGGCCGAGATCGAGGCCGAGGTCGGCCCCTACATCCTCGACGTGGAGGACTTCCGCTCCGAGGAGAAGGAGCGGGTCCTGTCGCACGTCCACGAGATGACGAGGACCCGGTTCCGCCTCGCCCGGCACCTCGTCGCCACCCGACCGTGGGAGTTCTTCATGCTGGTGGAGATCGGCGGCGACCGCATGCAGCACGCCTTCTGGGCCTACGCCCATCCCGACCACCGCAACTACCGGCCCGACCCGGTGCTCGGGCCGGCCATCGGCGACTACTACGCCGCCCTCGACGCCGAGATCGGCGAGCTGCTCGCCGTTCTCGGCCCCGGCGTCGACGTGTTCGTGATCTCCGACCACGGCGCCCAGCACATGGCCGGCGGCTTCTGCATCAACGAATGGCTACGCCAGCAGGGCTACCTCCGCCTGGAGGAGGAGCCGACCGGCCCCACCCCCATGCCGGGGGCCAGGGTCGACTGGGAGCGGACCGTGGCCTGGGCCGACGGCGGCTACTACGGCCGGGTGTTCATCAACGTCGCCGGACGGGAGCCGCTCGGCTGCGTACCCCCCGAGCGCTACGAGGAGGTCCGGGCCGAGATCACCGCCGGGCTGGAGGCGGTGGTCGACCACCGGGGCGAGCCGATGGGCAACAAGGTCCACCGCCCCGAGGATCTCTACCCGGTGGTGAACGGCATCGCCCCCGACCTCATCGCCTACTTCGGCGAGCTGCGGTGGCGGCCGGTGGCCACGATGGGCCTCGGCCTCTACACGTTCGAGAACGACACCGGCCCCGACGACGCCAACCACGCCATGGACGGCATCTTGGTCGCCGCCGGACCCCGGGTCCCGTTGCGGGGCGAGCAGTTCGGCAGCGAGCTCATGCAGATCGGCCCGACCATTCTCGGGCTCTACGGACTGGACCAGAACCCCGGCACCGAGGTGAAACCCCTGTGGTGAAAGAACAATCATGGTGAAAGAAGAGTTCTGCGTGTGGGTGTCGGGCCAGCCGGCCTCGGTGGCCGGTACCATCGCCCGGGCCCTGGAGCTGGAGCTGGCCGGTCGCGCCACGGTCGTGCTGGCCACCGAACGGGCCTCCTCGTCGCAGGACGGGCCTCTGCGTCTGGTGGAGGTCGTCGTGGGCGCTGGACCATCCGGTGCTGGGCCCGCCGCTGGAGCAGCGACCGCCCCTGACGTCGTCGTCCCCGGCGACGGCGCCCGGGCCGGGGAGTCGGCCCGGATGGTGCTGCGCCACCTCGCCGCTGCCGGCTGGTCCGAGCCGCTCGACGACTACAGCGACGACGACGAGGCCGCCGTCTCCGGCCGCCTCCAGGCCTTCGGCTACCTCTAACGGTCATGGGGACGGGCGGCCGCCAGCGGGCGGTGGTCATCGGGCTCGACGGCGTGCCGGCCTCCTACCTGCGGGAGCGGGTGGCGGCGGGCACCATGCCGGCGCTGGCGGAGCTGCTCCGCGCCGGCCGGCTCCTGTCCATGGACTCCTCGGTGCCGCCGGTATCCGGCGTCGCCTGGGCCAGCCTGTCGACGGGCGTGAACCCCGGCCGCCACGGCATCTACGGCTTCACCGAGCTGCGGCCCGGCACCTACGACCTTCGCTTCCCCAACGCCACCAGCCTGCTCGTCCCCCCGGTGTGGGATCGGCTGGTCGATGACGGCCTGCACTCCGTCGTGCTCAACGTTCCCGGCACCTACCCGGCCCGGGCCCCGGCCGGTTCCCTGCTGGTGAGCGGATTCGTGAGCCCCCGCCTCACCCGCAGCGTCTCGCCCCCGGGCTGGTTCCCCCGCGTCGACGAGCTCGGGTACCGCACCGACGTCGACGCCGAGCTCGACTGGAACGATTCGAAGGCGGTGGCCGCCGAGCTGCTCGACCTGACCGAGGTCCGCCGCCGCCTGTGGTGGACGGCCTGGGACCAGGTCGACTGGAGTCTCTTCTGGGGCGTGTTCACGGAGACCGACCGGCTCCACCACTTCCACTGGGGCCGCCGGGGCGAGCCGTGGCTCGACGAGCTCCTCGACGACCTCTACCGGGCCATCGACACCCACCTCGGCGACGTCGCCGCCCGGCTCGGCGACGACGACGCCCTCTTCGTCGTCTCCGACCACGGCTTCGCCCCGATCCGGGCCGAGGTCCACCTCAACCACTGGCTGGCCGAGGAGGGGTTCCTGCACTTCGACGGCGACCACCCGACCAGCCTGGCCGACATCGGCCCCGACACCGTGGCCTTCGCCCTCGACCCCGGCCGGATCTACTTGCACCGCCAGGGCCGTTACCCATTGGGGACGGTCAGACCGAGCGACGAGGGAGCGGTCCTGGCCGACCTCGTCTCCGGGCTCGAGGCGCTCCGGGATCCCGACCGCGGCGAGCCGGCGCTGGGCCCGATTCTGCTGGCGGGCGACGTGTTCTCCGGCCCTGCGCTGGGTGACGGGCCTGACCTCACGGTGCTCCCCGGGCCGGGGTACGACCCGAAGGGGATGGTCGGCGCCGGACAGGTCTTCACCCGCTCCAAGCTGACGGGCATGCACAGCTACGACGACGCCGTCTGCTACGTGCGGGGGTCGGGCCTGCCGGAGCGGTGCCGCCTCGAGGATGTCGGCGCCTCGGTCCTGGCCCACCTCGGGGGGGACACGTCGCACCTCGACGGCGAACCCGTTCTCCTGCCCGGGGCGTCCGGCGCGCCGGGCGGGTCGGCCGGGCCGGGCCAGGGCCTGTCGTGACCGGCCGGCCGACAGTCCCGGTCGACATCGTCGGCGGCTTCCTCGGGAGCGGCAAGACGACGCTGCTCCGGCGGCTTCTCGAGCAGGGGACGGGGGCATTTGCGTCGGGGGAGGCAGGCGGAGCCCCCGAGCGCGTCGCCGTCGTCGTCAACGAGCTGGGCGAGATCGGCATCGACGGCCTCGTCGTCGGGGGGCTCGGCTTCGGCGAGCGGATGGTGGAGCTCAGCTCGGGCTGCATCTGCTGCCAGCTCGACACGGTGCACTTCGAGATCGCCCTCGACGAGCTGTGTGACGACGTCGACCCCGACCGGATCGTCATCGAGACCTCGGGAGTCGCCGACCCTGGCGCGCTGGCCCGCCGCCTGGCCGATCTCGGCCGCCCGCTGGGCTCGGTCATCACCGTGGCCGACAGCGTGAACCTCGCCCGGGTCCTGGCCGAGCCGATCGGCGGGGCCCAGATCGCCGCCGCCGACTTCCTCGTCGTGTCCAAGCTCGACCTCCCCGAGACGGCTGGCCTGGCCGCGGCCTCGGCCCGGATGAGGGTCCTCAACTCCCGGGCTCTGATCGTCCCCGGACCCGTCGACGACGCCGGCCTCCGCCTCCTGTTCGGTTCTGGCCTCCCGGCCGGGCGTACCGACCGGCCGGCGGTGGCGGGGGCTGCGCCTGCGATCGATCTGGAAAGCGTCTCCTGGCGGACGGACCGGCCGCTCGAACGCCGGGCCACCCTCGACGTCCTCGGGACGCTCCCGCCGGCGGTGTACCGGGCCAAGGGCGTCGTCCGCTACGCCGGCGCCTCCGTCCCGGCTCTGGTCAACGTGACCGCCGGGCGCCTCCAGAGCCAGTGGGAGCCGGCCCTCGACGGGGCGGCCGGGCCCGGAGGGCAACTTGTGTTCATCGGCCGGGATCTTCCCGCCTGGCGTGACCGACTGCTGGCGGCGCTCGACGCCTGCGTCGCCTCGACCGTTTAGAGGTAGCCCAGCGCCTTGAGCCGGTTGCGGACCTGCTCCAGATCCTGCGTCTCGGCGCCGGCCAGGTCGCGCAGCACGAACAGGACGAACTCGGTGGGGGAGCGGAAGCCGGTCCCCTCGATGAGCTCCTGCAGCCGCTCGTAGAGCGGCCGGGGGATCTTCAACGTCACCGTGTCCACACTCATGCAGGAGAGTGTCCCATGCGGTCGTTGGGCTGACATGGACCTGTCATTTGCACTCCTACGGGAGGGTGTTTATACTACACTCCTGTAGGAGTGTTCGAGACGACATCGCTGGGGAGCGACCGCCATGACCGATACATCGACCATCGCCGCACCCACCTCGCTCGCCCGAAGGCTGGCCGAATCACCCGAGCTCTGGTGGCCCCGGGTCCGGCGCGACAGCGGCGAGCGCTGGTACGTGCCGTTGCTGGAGGGGCCTGAGTTCGAGGCCTGGTTGCTCGGCTGGCCGGTCGGCCAGGGCATCGAGCTCCACGACCACGGTGAGTCATCCGGCGCCCTGGTCGTCGTCGAAGGCACGCTGTTGGAGACGTACGTCGAGGCCTCCGAGTGGCTCCGCCCCGATGCCCGGCTCCGGCACCGTCGCCTGCCGGAGGGCGCCTCCGTCGCCTTCGGGCCCGACCACATCCACGATGTCGTGAACGGCGGCGGCCGGCAGGCGCTCAGCATCCATGTCTACTCGCCCCGCCTCCGCTCGATGACGTTCTATGAGAACACGGCCGATCGGGGGCTGGCCGCCGTGCGCACCGAGGTGAGCCGGCCCGATCTGGTCCTCGCCTGATCCGAATCCCCTCGTCCCCCCAAAGAAGGAGAAGTCCCCATGCACGTCACCGTTGACGACCTGCTGGAAGAGGCCCGGGCCCGCATCCGGCGCCTCGACCCCCACGAGACGGCGGCCGCCTGCCGCCGCGGCGCCCTGCTGATCGACATCCGGCCCACCCTTCAGCGCCGCTGGGAAGGCGAGGTGCCGGGGGCGCTGGTCGTCGAGCGCAACGTGCTCGAGTGGCGGCTCGACCCGGTCAGCGCCCATCGCCTGGCCGCGGTCACGGACCACGACCGGGAGATCGTCGTCATGTGCTCGGAGGGTTACGCCTCGAGTCTCGTGGCCGCCACACTCGTGGATCTCGGCTACTCCTCGGCCGCCGATCTCGACGGCGGCTTCCAGGCCTGGGCCAAGGCCGGCCTGCCGGTGCGGCGCCGCCGATCCCGCCTGCGCGCCGCCTCGTAATTCAGGGGAGGCCGGTAGAGCTCCCATGTCCCTGCCCCGGAAAACGAAAGAACCGGCGCTCCCCGGGCCTACGCACCCGGGGAACGCCGGTTCCTCGTGTTGTCACCTCAGGCTTTGCGCAACAGCACGTGCAGCTCGTTCCCCCGCCGCTCGCTGGAGAGGAGCGCGTTGCCCGTCCTCGACGACCAGGCCTTGATGTCGGGCTCGAAGCCCGGGTCGCTCGCCATGACCAGCAGCGTCTGGCCCGAGGAGAGGCCCGCAATGGCGCTGGCCGTCTGGATGATCGGCAGTGGGCACGAAACGTCCCGGCTGTCGAGCACCTCGTCGGCGAGGGCGGTGGTGGCGCTGGTGGTGCTGGTGGCGGTGTTCATCGTTCTCTCCCGGCGGTTGGAGCAATTCCCTACTTCCTTATCGGAAATTAACACAATCGGGCCGCCGGGTCTTCCCGAGAACCGCAAAAATCCTGGAACTTTGGTCGGGAATCAGAACAATGGGCTTGCACTCCTGTAGGAGTGCAAGTTACGCTCCTACGGGAGCGTAGAAGACAGCGGGCCGCTGGGGTCCCTGCTCGCCGCCGCCAACAGGAGTCCTCCCGTGTCCTTCGACAACCCTTCGTTCCTGTCGTTCCCCCGCCTGCGCTTCGAGCGGCCCACCGTCGCCATCGTGGGAGGTGGAGCCAGCGGGGTCCTCACCGCCGTGCAACTCCTCCGGCGCCGGTCGCCTGTCCGGGTCGTGCTGGTGGAGGAGCGGCCGCGGCTCGGCCGGGGTGTCGCCTACGGCACGACCTGCGACAGCCACCTCCTCAACGTCCCCGCCGCCGGCATGGGCGCCTTTCCCGACGAGCCGGGCCACTTCCTCCACTGGGCCCGGGGCCGCCGCCCGGAGGCTCACGGGGGCTCGTTCCTGCCCCGCCGGCTCTACGGCGAGTACCTCGAGTGGTGTCTCGAGGAGGAGATCGCCGCCGCTCGGCGCCGCACGCCGTTCACCGCCATCCAGGGCCGCGTGACCGCGCTGGCCTCCGGACCGGGCGGGGCCGCCCTGCGCCTCGCCGGGGGAGAGACGCTGTGGGCGTCGCAGGTTGTGCTGGCCATGGGGCACTCGGCCGGTGCGGCGGAGGCGTGGTCCGCTTCGGCGCCGCGGGGGCCCATCCGCGATGCCTGGCAGCCCGACGCCATCGCCGGCCTGCCCCCGGGCCGCCCGGTGGTGCTGATCGGCACTGGCCTCACGGCGGTCGACGTCATGCTGTCACTGGAGGAGGCCGGCTTCGACGGCCCGATCCACGCCGTGTCCCGCCGGGGTCTGTTCCCGCAGCCGCACCTGCCGGTGGCGTCGCCGGCCGCTGCTCCGGTGTCGGTCCCTCCCCCGTCCGCCCTGCCGGGCCGGGGGGCGACGCCGGAGCGGGCCCGGGAGCTGGTCGCCGCCATTCGGGCGGAGATTCGCCTCGCCGTCGCCCTCGGCGGCGACTGGCGCACCGTCGTCGACGGATTGCGGCCCCGTACCCAGGCGCTCTGGGCAGCGCTGCCCGAGGCCGAACGGGCCCGCCTCCACCGCCACGCCCTCCGCTACTGGGAGGTCCACCGGCACCGGATGGCGCCCGAGGTCGCCGGGCGCATCGAACGGCTCCGGCGGTCGGGCCGACTGCAGGTCACGGCCGGTCACGTTCTTTCGGTCACCGCGACGTCGGGGGGCGCCGCCGTGACCGTTCGTCCCCGCGGCGCCCGGGCCGCGGGGACGGCGTCTCACCCCACCGAGCTCACGCTCGAGGGCGGCGCGGTCATCCGCTGCACCGGCCCCCGCGAGCACCTCGACTCGGTCGGGGACCCGTTGCTGGACGGGCTCTTCGCCGGCGGCGACGCCCGGCCCGGCGGCCTCGGCCTCGGCCTGGCCGTCGACGAGGACGGCCGCCTTCTCGACCGGGCCGGCGAGCCGTCGGACACCCTCTGGGCGCTCGGGCCCCTCCGCCGGGGCGCCCTGCTGGAGACCACCGCCATCCCGGAGATCCGGGAGCAGGCGGCGGCCCTGGCCCGGATCCTGCCCGAGGCCGCCGTGGCGGTCGAGGTCGGCTACGCCCTCGAGGAAGCCCTGTGAACCGCTGCCTTCCTCCGGCGCGGGCCGGCCGGCGGCCCGTCCGATTCGTGGCTTTTCGCGCCCGTTGCGGTCATGCGGACCCGTCGGCCGCTTCCAGCTGGCACTCTTATCTGTTCGAGTTCCGCACGGGCGCGCCAAGGAGGTGGACTTGCCCGACGCCGATTCCGGCCGGCAGGCCTCGGCCCGTACCGACGATCTCGGGGCGGAGCGCGCCTATGTCGAGCGCCTCTACGCCCGGCTCGACGAGGTCCGGGCCAAGCTCGACGCCGAGCTCGGGCGGGTGCGGGCGAATCCCGGGGGCACGCACCAGTGGCGGCAAGAGCGCGACGCCCTGGCCGGCAACCTGGAGAACCGGCTGGCGGCGCTCGACATCGGCGACCTGCCGCTGTGCTTCGGGCGCCTCGACATGGGCGACGGTGCCCGTTACCACGTCGGCCGCCTGGGCCTCGCCGAGGCCGACTACGAGCCGCTGCTGGTCGACTGGCGGGCTCCGGCCGCCCAGCCGTTCTACCGGGCCACGGCCGCCGACCCCCAGGGTGCCGTCCGGCGCCGGCACCTCCTGACGCACGGCCGGGAGGTCGTCGGCCTCGACGACGAGGTGTTCGACCTCGACGCGCTGTCGGAGACCGAGCAGGCCGGCCTCCACGGCGACGCCGCCCTGCTCGCCGCCCTCCGCAAGGGCCGCACCGGCCGGATGGGCGACATCGTGGCCACCATCCAGGCCGAACAGGACCGGGTGATCCGCTCCGACGTCGCCGGGGTCCTGGTGGTCGAGGGCGGCCCGGGGACGGGCAAGACGGCGGTGGCCCTCCACCGGGCCGCCTACCTCCTCTACACCCACCGGGCCCGTCTGGCCGGCAACGGCGTCCTCGTCGTCGGGCCCAACGCCGTGTTCCTCCGCTACATCGAGCAGGTGCTCCCGTCGCTGGGGGAGACGGGCGTGCTGCTGGCCACGCCGGGCGAGCTGTACCCCGGGGTGACCGCCCGCCGCCACGATCCGCCCGCCACGGCGCGCGTGAAGAGCGACCTGCGGATGGTCCAGGTGATCCGGCGGGCGGTGGCCGACCGCCAGCGCGTCCCCCGGGAGGATCTCCGCCTCTCCTACGACAACCTCGACCTCGGGCTGAAGCGGGCGACGTGCCAACGGGCCCGCGACGCCGGCCGGCGCAGCAGCCGGCCCCACAACCCGTCCCGGGAGACGGTGGAGCGGATCCTGCTCATGTCGCTGGTCGACCAGGTCCGGGCGCAGCTGACCGCGCTGCGAGGCTCCGAGCCCGAGCCCGACGAACTCGATGAGGCCTGGGAGGAGTTGCGCCGGTCCCGCGACTTCCGCTTCGCCATGGAGCGCATCTGGCCCATCCTCTCGGCCCCGGAGCTGCTCAACGACCTCTTCGGGACCCCGGCGCTGGTGAACTCCGCCGGGGGGTCGGTCCTCAAGCCAGAGGAGCGGGAGGCGCTGTACCGGGAGCGGTGGCGCGACCTGGCCACCGTCGACTGGTCGGTGGAGGACGTCCCGCTCCTCGACGAGGCGGCGGAGCTCCTCGGCGTACCGATCGGGCGGGGCCAGCGCACGGCCCGCCGCCGGTCCGGCCGGCGCCGGCGGGGCGTGCGCTTCGCCCGCGCCGTCCTCGAAGGGCTGCGGCTCGAAATGCCGATCGACCCTGGGCTCCTGGCCGAGCGCTACGCCGGTGAGGCGGCGGTGATGTCGGTGGCCGAACGGGCCAAGCTCGACCGCACGTGGGAGTTCGGCCACGTCATCGTCGACGAGGCCCAGGAACTCTCCCCGATGGTCTGGCGGGTGCTGTTCCGCCGCTGTCCGAGCCGGTCCATGACCGTCGTCGGCGACCTGGCCCAGACCGGCGCATCCTGGGGTCCGGCCAGTTGGGCGGAGCTGTTCGACCGCCACGCCCCGAACCGGTGGCGCCGCGCCGAGCTCACGGTCAACTACCGGACGCCGGCCGAGATCATGGAGGTCGCCACGGCGGTGCTGGCCTCGGCCGCCCCCGGGGTGGTCCCGCCCCGCTCGATGCGGGAAGAGGGGGTGCCGCCGTGGGCGCTGCAGGCACCGGCCGGCGGCATCGTGGAAGCCGTGGCCGACGCCGTCCGCCGGGAGCTGGCCGCCATCGGCGACGGGCGGGTGGCGGTGATCACCCCTGCCGGGGAGGCGGAGAGGCTGGCCCGGGAGCTGGCCGCCGCCCTGCCGGAGGCGACCGTCGGCGACCGCACCTCCCCGTTGGACGGGCTGGTCGCCGTGCTCGGCGTGGCCGAGACCAAAGGTCTGGAGTTCGACGGCGTGATCGTGGTGGAGCCGGCCGTCATCCTCGCCGAGTCGGAACGGGGGATGAGCGATCTCTACGTGGCCCTGACCCGGGCCACCCGGCGTCTCGGCGTCGTCCACACCGAGCCGCTCCCCCGGGAGATGGAAGGGCTCCGCCCGCCGCCGCCCGCCGGCGACGCCGTCGGCGCCCGGGAAGCACCGGCCTAGCCGTCAGAGAAGGTCCAGTGACGGCGGCCGGTGCCGGTCAGGAGCCGGCCGAAGCGCAGCCCGGGGAAGTGGGCCGCGGCCACCGGCACGTCGCTGCCCTCCAGCTCTTGGGCCAGGGCCTCCCGCGTGCGGCGGGCGAGGTCGGGGTCGACGTCGAAGAGAGCCTCCCAGTCGTTCTCCACCAGCTCGACCGGGCAATGGACGACGTCGCCCAGGAGCAGGGCCCGTTCCGTGCCGTCGGCCACCACGACCACGGCCGAGCCGGGGGTGTGCCCGGGGGCGTGCCGGACGGTGATGCCGGGGGCGATCGGGGCGCCGTCGGCGAACGGGTCGAGGCGGTCGGCCAGGGGCGTGAGCTTGCGGACGGATCCCGTCTCGGGATTCGGGCCGGCCACGAAGTGATCCCAGTCGGCGGCGTGGCAGCGGAACGTGGCCCGGGGGAACACGACGGTGCCCTTCTGGGTGGCCCAGCCGACGTGGTCGAAGTGGAGAAGGGTGAAGACGACGTCGGTGACGTCCTCGGGCCCGACTCCCAGGGCGGCCAGGCTCTCCAGGAACTGCCCGCCGTGGTACCTGTCGTTGTCGATCCGGCCCACGCCGGCGTCGATGATCACGACCCGGTCGCCCGTCCGCACCAGGAATCCGCCCATGGCCAGCTCGAGGCTGC
>JAUZEY010000060.1 GCA_030838785.1 Actinomycetota bacterium
ACGCCCGCGACTACGACGACCATAGCGGCAAATTACTGGTACGGTGAAGTTGGAAAACCTAGGGAGGGGCAATGCCAGACAAGTCACCTCGAAAGCCGAGTGCCAAGAAGGTTCCCGACAAGTCACTTAAGGAAAAACGGCAGGACAAGAAGGACAAGAAGGCCCCGCATACCGGCTTCGGGAGCTGATAGACCGGCGGCCGAGCCGTCGTTATTGATCAGGTCCAAGCCCCGTGTTTGAGTAAATTGAGTTCCCGTTATAGCGTCGAAAGAGACGCGTCTGCTGGCCGGTCCGGTCGGCGAGGAACTCCTCGACGCCGATGTCCAGCCACTCCTGTTCAGCGGGAGGCGACCGCCGGCGGGCGCCGGCTCGCCGGGTGATCTCGACCACCGCCGGCTTCGCCGAGCCATCCGACCTCCAGAGGCCGAAGCTCCGCTCGTGGCGGGCGAGTCGTCGAAGGGCGGCCGCCGGTGCAGGGCGGCGGCGTAGTCGGCGAAGCACCACAGGAGGGCGCCGCCGCAGCCCGCCTGTCGGAGACCGTCGAGCGCCCGGGGTCGGTCATGGCGGCGGCCGGATCAGCGGGCATGGTCGAGGACCTCGGCGTAGGCGGCGAGGTATGCGTCCGTCATCCGGTCGCGATCGAACCGGGCCACGGCGCAGGCCCGGATGGCGGCCCGATCCAATCCGGCCACCCGGCTGACTGCGGCCACGGCCTGCTCGACGTCGTCCACCACCGCACCGGTGCGGCCGTCGTCGATGAGTTCGGGCATGGAACCGCGCCGGAAGGCCACCACCGGCGTCCCGGACGCCATCGCCTCCACGACGCTGAACCCGAACGGCTCCTCGAAGCCGATGAGGTGGAGGAGGGCCACGGCCCCGCCGAGGACATCCGAACGTCGGTCGGGGCCCACCGGACCCAGGTAGCGGACCCGTTCGCCGTCGACGTGGGGGGCCACCTGTGCGTCGAAGTAGCGCTCGTCCTGGACGATCCCGGCCATGACGAGCGGCAGGCCCACCCGCCGGGCCACCTCGATCGCCTCGACCGCCCCCTTGTCCGGATGGATGCGACCGAAGAACAGCAGGTATCCGCCCCCGGCATCACCGAGCGGAAACGCGCTCGTGTCGATCCCGTGGTGGATGGTGGCGAGATAGTCGAGCCGGGGATGGCGGTCCGCCTCGCTGATGGCGACGTAAGCGCCACGGCGGTTGTACTTCTCGTAGACAGGGACGATCGCCGGCGACGAGAACCCGTGGATGGTGGTCAGCACCGGCGTCGGGACCAGGGCGCTGTAGGTCAGGGGCAGGAAGTCGAAGCTGTTGTGGATGAGGTCAAACTCTTCGGCGCGCTCGAAGGCGGCCGAGATGTGCAGGCATTCCGACACCTTGGCGTCGGTCGCCGGCCCGTCCTCCGACCAGCCCCGGGCCACCGTCGACGACAGGCGCGCCGACGTGACGGAGTCCCCCGTGGCGAAGAGCGTGACGTCGACGCCCCGGGCAACCAGCCCTTCGGTCAACAGCGAGACGAACTGCTCCCAGGGGCCGTAGTGGCGTGGAGGCACCCGCCAGGAGATCGGAGCCAGCACCGCGATCCGCAACGGCCGGTCACCGTGGCCCCGGGCGCTGATGGCCGAGCAGGCTCTCGTGGCAGGGCGGACACAGCCACCACCCCGGCTGCGCCGACGCGTGCAGGGCCGGGTCAGCGGGAAAGTCCTGCTGGCAGCGGCCGCAGCGACGCAGCCTCACGGACGCGACCTCCGGCTCTTCCACTTCGGCGAGCGGTCCGTCCACGTCAACACCCCTTCCGCAACCCCCAATACCGGCAACAGATTTCTAGAATCATGTTACCATCTCATGTCGTGGGGAGATGGAGCTTCTTCACCAACCACGCTCGTGTCCTGATCTGCGTCGCCCGCGATCCTGGTGTCCGGCTCCGGGACCTCGCCGCAACGCTCGACATCACCGAGCGCAGCGCCTACGGCATCGTCACCGACCTTGTCGACGCGGGCTACGTGGTCAAGGACAAAGATGGACGTCGCAACCGCTATAGCGTGCAGGCACAGTTGCCGCTCCCGGAGTCCATCAGCCGGGAACGCACCATCGGCGAAGTTCTGAGTCTCCTCACCGACGCCGACGCCAGCCGACGTCCCAGGCCGAGAACCAAGGAGCATCATGTCCACTGATCCCGCCATGACCGCCACCGACGGAGGTTGGCGAACTGTCGCCGACGATCTCGCCCTCGTCCTCCGGGCGACGATGCTTCGCAACCCGAACCTCACCCCGAGGGACTGGGACCGCGCCCACGCCGCCCTCGAGCGCTACGAGAGCGCCGGCGGCGAGATGCCCCTGGTCACCGACGTCCGGGAAGCATCCAAGGGCTGACAGCAAGGCCCCACTCTGGCGGGCCCTGCCGTGTTGCCGCGCCCGGCGTCGATCCGGCGACCTCGCGCTTTTCAGCTGTCCACAGGCCCTTGTCGGCGGACTCCGGCGGACGGGTGTGGACGCAAAAGCGCTGGTCACAAGGGTTGCGGCGTCCGCTGCTGTTCGGCGACGTGCGCTCAACGTGTTCGCCCGCGATTCATTCAGCGTCCGGTCAGGCTGGGTGTGTCGTCCTGGTGGCGTCAGCGACCGGGTTGGGTCAGAAGCCGGAGCTGGCGATGTCGGCGCCTGTGTTGGCGTCGATGACGCCGACGGTGTCGATGAACCAGCAGGGGTTGCCCCCGGTGGCTTCGGTCCGGCCGGGAGGGACCGACCCCGTCCGGGGTGGGCTCGGAGGTCGAGACAGTTACCGCTCCCGGACTGCGTAGGTCAGGTGGGTCACCCGCTGCGTCGGCTCGGCGCGGACCGGCTCCAGGGCCACGCGGCCCGCGTCCACCCCCTCGAACAGGCGGATTCCGGAGCCGAACAGCACGGGTGAGAGCGCGATCGTGAACTCGTAGATCAGGCCGGCGTTCAGGTACTCCGGGATCGTTGCGCCGCCGCCTCGCGGCCGAAGAGGGCGTGCCCACAACCGCAGATACCGAGCGGGTCGGTGGGCTCCCTTCGGGTCCGGAGGACCCGAGCTTGATCGGCACGGGTGCGCTGCTCCCGGGCAACTGGCGTTCATCTACCGGAATACAGCGGAAAACGAACGCCGGAACGGGGATTCCAGCCGCCGGGCGGCAACTGGCGTTCGTTTACCGGGATGTAGCGGAAATCGAACGCCGGTTGGCAAAGGCCGACGCCGGCGGACGGGCGGGGCACCGGGACCGCACATACGGCGGGTGGGTGCGCCTGCTGCAGACCGCCGTACTCGCCCGAAAATAGCGATGTCGGCGGTGGTTCCAGTGCCGGAGCACCCGCGCTCGGATTTCGTCCGCGGGATTTCGCGGGACGGGATCGGCGCGGGATAGCGGTCTCGGACGCGGAACAGGTCAGCGAATTTTACCCCGCTGACCTGCACCTTTACCTGTGGCCGGGGCCGGCGCCGGCGACCTCGCGCTTTTCAGGCGCGCCTACGCGACGGCGAAGCTGAACAAGGCGGTTCACCGCGACGGTGAAGGACACCACCGCGGTGCCGGTCTGGGAGTAGCGCAGTTCGGGCTCGGCGGTCAGGTTTCCGCGCCTGGTAGGTGCCTTGGACCGCGACTCCGATGATCATGGCG
>JAUZEY010000431.1 GCA_030838785.1 Actinomycetota bacterium
CCCCGTCGGCGATGGCAGGGCCGAAGGTCACAACCAGGAAGGGCTGCTGGGCACTGCCGGCCGGACCGATCGCGACGCCTGACCTCCCTCAGGCGTCGCGGCGCACCAGGGTGACGGCGGCGGCGCCCAGAGCGGCGGCGGCGTAGAGGAAGAACACGCCGAGGCCGACCCAGGGCGACAGGGCGGTCCCTCCCCGGGCGGTGGAACCACCGTTGATGATCGCCTGGCCGGCCTCGCTCGGCAGGTACCTCTGGACGGCATCCATCGACGACGGGAGCAGCGAGGCGAGTACGGGCAGGACGAAGAGGATTCCGACCATGGCGGTGATGGCCCCGGCCGTCTTGCGGATCAGCCCGCCGAGACCGAGGGACAGCAGTCCGAGGACGGCGAGGTACAGGCTCGTACCGACGACGGTGCGCAGGGCGTCGGGCGATCCGATGCTGATGCCGAGCCCTTTGGCCGACAGCATGGCTTGGCCGATGAAGAAGGCGATGAAGCAGGCCGCGGTGGTGACGACCAGCGTGACGGCGGCGAACACCGCCGCCTTGGCGGCGAGGACGGTGAGCCGTTGGGGAACGGCGGCGAAGGTGGTCCGGATCATCCCGGTGGCGTATTCGCTGCTGATGACCAGAACCCCCAGCACGGCGATGGCGAACTGGGCCAGCACCCCGCCGGTCAGGCTCGTGGACGCCGGGTTGAAGCCGACCTTGTCCCGGGCCGTCAGGTGGTCGTATTGCGCCACGTACACGGCGCATACGATCGCTGACAGTCCGATCGTGGTGGCGGCGGCGGAGAAAAGCGTCCAGTAGGTCGAGCGGACGCTGCGGATCTTGGTCCACTCCGACGTCAGGACATTGGTGGCGATCGACATGGTTATGCCACTTTCCCGACCGGGGGGACGGCGGCCTGGTATTCGACGCTGTCCCGGGTCAGGTCCAGGTACGCCTCCTCCAGGGAGGCGTCCTGGGGCGAGAGCTCGTGCAGGACGATGCCCTGCGCGCCGGCCAGATCCCCGATCGCCGCCGCCGAGATGCCGGTGACGGCCAGGGCGCCGTCAGCCTCGACGTGGCTCGCCCCGCCCTGGGCGCCGAGCAGCCCGGCCAGCTTGGAACTCTCCTCGGACCGCACCCGGACGAAGTTCTGGCCGCTGTTGTGGATGAGGTCCTCGACGCTGGCCTCGGCCAGCAGGCGGCCCTTCCCGATCACGATCACGTGGTCGGCGGTCAACGCCATCTCGGCCATCAGGTGACTGGACACGAACACCGTCCGCCCCTCGGCCGCCAGGGACCGCATCAGGGTGCGGATCCATACGATGCCTTCGGGATCGAGACCGTTCACCGGCTCGTCGAAGATCAACAGCTCGGGGTCGCCCAGGAGGGCGACGCCGATGCCGAGGCGTTGGCCCATGCCCATGGAGAACTTGCCCGCCCGCCGCTTGGCCACGCTGGTCAGCCCGACCAGGCCGAGGACCTCGTCGACCCGGCGGCGCCCGATGCCGTTGCTCTGGGCGATGCACAGCAGATGGTTTCGGGCGGATCGCCCCTCGTGGACGGCGGCGGCTTCGAGCATCGACCCCACCTCGAACAGCGGGCGCCGGAGGGCCGTGTAGGGGCGGCCCTTGATGGTCACCGTCCCCTCCGTGGGGGCGTCCAGGCCCATCACCATCCGTAACGTCGTCGATTTCCCGGCGCCATTGGGGCCGAGGAATCCGGTGACCCGGCCGGGCCGGACCTCGAAGGAGAGGTTGTCGACCGCCACCGTCGATCCGTACCGCTTGGTGAGCCCGTGGGCCTCGATCATCGCCCCGCCGACGGCGGGGCGGGGGACGTCGGGCGCTCGTTCGGAGGCCGGTGCCGCACATTGCGTTCGGGCAGGGGCACCCCGCAGGCGGCGCGCAGTTCGGCCGAACCGGCGGGCTTGGTGACGTAGGCGTCGGCCCCCCGATCGAGGGCCGCCAGCACGGTGGCGGCGTCGCGGTGGAACGAGCAGACCACGATGCGCGGTCGGGGGGACACGAGGGAGAGGGCCGTGATGGTCTCGAGGCCTTCCTCGAGGGGCATCTGGATCTCGATGACGACGAGGTCAGGCCGGCATCGGTCCACCAGATCGATGGCCGACTGCCGGCTGTCGGCCTCGGCGATCTCCTCCGGCTTGAAGGAGTGCTCCAGGAGTCGGCGGATCACCTGGCGGCGCTCGCTGCGGGAGTCGACGGCCACGACGCGAACATCGTCCAGCCCGACTTCGCCCTCACTGGGTTCCACTTGCATGCTCGACCTCCAGGGCATCCAATGCGTTTGGATGCGCGACCGGGGTCTCGAGCGGCGCCTGTGCCCGACGTTACACGACCGGCCGGTGGTGCCGCCCCTCGCCACAGTGGATCCGCCGGGCGCCACCGCCTAGACTGCGCGGGCTTCCCTCAGGCCGACCCCCGGCCTGAACGCTCTCGATTGGCGCATCCCCAGACCCCGGTGGCGCGATCGACCCCCTGCATCGGCGGAGGTCGGCCCAATGGATCAGGATCTGGCGCACGCGATCCATCTCGCTCTTTCCACTCGGACCCGACGTTCGAGGGGATCCCCGGAGAGTTGGCGCGAGCTCGGGAGCTGCCGCGACAGCGATCCGAACCTCTTCTACCCCCTCGGGAGGGGGCTGGCAGCGCGCCAGCAAGCTGAGGAGGCGAAGCGGTACTGCAGCACGTGCCCGTCCCAGGAGCCGTGTCTGGCCTACGCCTTGGCCACCGGCCAGGAGCTGGGCGTCTGGGGTGGCACGTCGGCGGACGAACGTCGCCTGCTCGTTCGCGAGCGCCGGGCGCAGGTCGCATCGTAGGAGGAGGGCGAACATCAGGTCACCGGAACCTGTGAACTGACCTGTGCCGTGGCCCGGATGAGTTCCGCCACGCTCCACGCCTGGGCGATGCAGCCCCGGGCCGTGAACGGCTCCTCGGCGTCGAAGATCTCGCTCACCGACCCGATGCCGGCCTGTCCCACATGATCGTGGAGCCCGCTCACCATGGCCCGCGCTTCGTCGCTGCGCTCGGGGAAGGCCCGCAGCCAGGCGTCGACGAACGGTCCGAGGAGCCAC
Source organism: Actinomycetota bacterium (assembly GCA_030838785.1). Taxonomy (GTDB): domain Bacteria; phylum Actinomycetota; class Acidimicrobiia; order IMCC26256; family BP-133; genus BP-133. The sequence continues at coordinate 3,082 of JAUZEY010000431.1, forward strand.
GGCCAGACCGTGCCCTGGTGGTAGGCGCTGTCCCGGGCCCGCAGGTCGCCGTCGTATCGGGCCTTGTAGTCCGGATGGGCGGGGTCGAGCGTCCGGAGCCCGACGGGCGTGAGGAGATGGCGTTTCACCGTCTCCACCACCGGGCGCCACCGGTCCCGCTGGAGCACTGCCCGGGGGAGTGAGACGGCCAGCACCTGGTTGGGCCGCAGCGTGGCGTCGTCGCCGCCGTCCTCACTGTCGACCACGTCGTAGAGGTAGGAGCCGGGCTCGTACCAGAACCGCCGGTTGAACGACTCCCGCACCGTGTCCCGGAGGTCGGGGAGGTCGACGCCGACCTTGAAGCCCTCCTGCGCCGCCCACTCCTCCAGGAGGCAGAGGGCCTGGTACCACAGGGCGTTGATCTCGACCGGCTTGCCCCGTCGGGGGGTGACGACCCAGTCGTCGACCTTGGCGTCCATCCAGGTGAGCTGGAGGCCGGGAGCACCGGCCCGCAGGAGGCCGTCGGCGGGGTCGGCGCCGATCCCGAAGCGGGTGCCGGCCACGTGGCGCTCCACGATGTGGGCCAGCACCGGGAGCAGGAGCCGCAGGGTCTCGCGGTCACCGCTGTGGTGCTCGTAGCGGGCGATGGCGTGGAAGAACCAGAGGGTCGCGTCGGCCGTGTGGTACAGGCCGTCGGAGTCGCCGTCGGGGAACAGGTTGGGGATCAGGCCGGCCCGAACGTGGTGCCCGAACATGCGCAGGATGGAGCCCGCTTCGCGGTGCCGGCCGGTCAGCAGGCACAGCCCCTCGAGAGAGATCATGGTGTCGCGGCCCCAGTCGGTGAACCAGTGGTACCCGGCGATCACCGTCCGGACCTCGTCGCCGGCCGCCGCCGCTCGGCCGACAGGCTCCACGATGAACTGATCGGCGGCGAAGATGAGTTCGGGCATGTCGTCCCGCAGCGGCGCCGGGGCGTTGCGTAGCAGCTGCGACCGCCGCTCCCGTTCCGCCGTCTCCACCTGCTCGGGCGGATGGGCGTCGATCACCTCCCACGGCTCGGTCGAGGCCACCAGGGTCGCTTCTTCGCCCGGCTGCAGCCGGACCTTGAAGTACCCGGGGCTCCACAGGTCACCCCGGGCGTCGTAGCCCCGGCTGCGCTCGACGCGGTGGACGAGGTGGGAGATCGTCTTGGGCCGATGGGTGAAGGCGGTGTCGCGGGCGTGGAGGCGCAGCCGCAGGGGCGGGAAGGCCGGATCCCCCACGATGTCGTAGCGATCGTCGACAGCCAGGAGCGAGTACCGGGCCAGCCCGGTGTCGAGCGCGGCTTCGTGGTGGCGGAAGTGCATCGACGGCCGGAGCTGGAGGAGCACGTCGCTGTCCCCGGTCACGAGCCGGTAGGTGACATGGAGCATGTTGTGGCGGTGGGCGAGCACGACGCGCTTCTCCAGCACCGTCCCGTCGATGTCGTAGCGCCACCGCGGCAGGCCGTCGGTGAGGCTGAACTCGGTGAGGTAGGGATCGCCGTGGAGCTCCAGCCGGTGTTCGGTCTCCTCGGCCCGCAGCTCGACCCGGCGCCCGCCGGACAGGCGGAGCTGCTCGGACAGATGGGTGAGCATGACGACCCGGCCCAGGGGGTTGGGAAGGGCGGCCACGAGCCAGCCGTGGTAGCGGCGGGTCACGAGCCCCGAAACCGTGCCGGAGGCGTACCCGCCGATCCCGTTGGTCACCAACCATTCCCGCTGCACCTGACGAGCCGGGTCGGCGTCCGAGGCCGGCGTTACCGGCCGGACGACGGGCCCGCCGCTCATGACGAAGCGAGGAACAACGCCGAATGGGCCGCCAGGGTCCAGGGCCCCCGCACATCCGACTCCGGGGTCCCGCTCCCGCCGTAGCGGGGGTCTTCACTGGACCAGAGCTCCCCCCAGCTCCCAATGGCCGGCGGAGCCAGGAGTGGTTCCGGGTTGGAGACCAGCCGCAGGTCGGCCCCGAGGTTGACCACCAGCAGCCGCTCGAGTCCCGACGGTGCGACGAAGCGGAGCACGAACGCCTCCGGGCCGAGCACAGCACCGTCGATCACCGTGGCGGGCGTGGCGATGACCGGATCGTCCCGGCGCAGATGCAACAGGTCATGGTGGAGGAGGAGGATCTCGGCGTTGGTCGCCGCCTCGGCATGGTCGAGCCGGCACCGTTCGAACGTGGCCCGGGAGTTGGGCGGGGCCATGCCTTCGAAGCGGATCGCCCGGGCCATGCTCCCGAACTGCCCGACCTGGGCCACCCGCCCCGCCCGCACCGCCTCGGCCAGTTCGCCGTCGTGGTCGGCGAAGTAGTGGAACGGGCTCGAGGCGGCGAACTCCTGGCCCTGGAACAGCTGCGGCACCGGGGGGCTGAGCAGGAGGAGGGCGGTCAGCGCCCGCAGCCGGCCGGGACTGGTCAGCTCGTGGAGGCGCCGGCCCCGGAAGGTGTTCGCCACCTGATCGTGGGTCTGGAGGTAGTGGACGAACCGCCGGGGCCCGAGGTCGAGGGAGAAGGAGCCCCGCGCCTGGGCCTGCCAGCTGTACCACTGCCCCTGATAGAGGTATCCCCGCTTGACGGCGGAAACGAGCTCCTGCGGCGCGCCCCGGTAGTCGGTCAGGTAGGCCTCGTTGCGGCCCGTGGCGGCCACGGTTGCGCTGTGATGGAAGTCGTCGTTGACCGCGGCGTCGAGGCCGTGCCCGCCCCGGTCCGGGGCCCGCAACATGACCGGGTCCTGCGGCTCGTTCTCGGCCACCAGAAGGAGCCGGCGCCCCGGGGCGGCGGCCCGGGCGGCTCCGGCGATGGCGGCGAGGAGGTGCTCGGACGACGAGTCGAAGATGGCCTGGGCGGCGTCGATCCGGAGACCGTCGAGGTGGTACTCGGAAATCCAGTGGACGGCGTTGGTGATGAAGAACTCCCGCACCGGGCGCGAGTCGGCGTCGTCGAAGTTGAGGGCCTGCCCCCACTCGTTGTCATGCCGATCGGTGAAGTAGTGGGAGGAGAACCGGTCGAGGACCGCGCCGGCCGGGCCGAGGTGGTT
>JAUZEY010000435.1 GCA_030838785.1 Actinomycetota bacterium
GATCGGGCCGGGACGGGATCGGCAGCGTGAAGACCGGTGACACCGTCTCCATTGCCGGCGTCGTCGACGGCGGCGCGGCCAAGGCGGCCGCCGTCCTCGACTCCACCGGCCTCGGCAAGATCGGCGACCACTGGGGGTTCCCGAAGCACAAGTGAACACTCGGGGGGCTTCGCCCCCCCGAGTTCCCCCCCGAAAGCATGGGCGGCGCCTTCGGCGCCGTCTCTTGCTGTTCCGACGAAGCTGTTCCTCGCTGCGCTCGGGCTTCGGCGGCGGCGGCTTCGCCGCAGGGGCGTGAGGGTCAACCGGCGTTCTTCTACCGGCAATCCAGCGGAAAACGAACGCCGGAAACGCCAACGCCCCCGCGGGCCCGCAACCGGCGTTCTTCTACCGGCGGTCCAGCGGAAAACGAACGCCGGAAGGTGCGAGACTTGCGGGCGACTCCAAGCGCGCTCACAGGAAACCCCCAGGGACGAGGGCGAGAGTATGGACATGACACCTGGATCCTCCGGGGACTGGACGCTTCCCCCGTCCCCGCCGATCGAGCCACCCCCCGCTCCGCCCGGGTCGGGTGGCCCGTCCGGGTTCCCTCCGCCGCTCTCTCCTCCCCTGGGTGACGGTAAGGGAACCCGATCTGTCGCCGGCCGGCGCACGATGGCGCTGGTCGGCGGAGTGGCCGTGCTCGCGCTGGTGGCCGGAAGCCTCGGCGCCGCCATCGGCGTGAGCCTGGCCTCGAAGCACGGCACCGACTCCCCGGCCGTGACGCCGGCCACCGCCCCCTCCGGCGGAGCGGCCACCACGCCGATCCCGTCCTCGTCGGGCTCGTCGACAACGCCGTCGACGGGTTCCGGCGCGGCGTCGTCCGGGTCGGGCGCCTCGTCCGGCTCGCTGGCGGGCGCCGCCCTCGACGTGAAGGGCATCCTGGCCAAGGTCGAGCCGTCGGTGGTCGACATCGTGGCCCAGAGCCGGCGGGGCACCGGTGAGGGGACCGGCATCATCATCAGCCCCGACGGCTACATCCTGACCAACGCCCACGTGGTGAGCGGCGCCAGCACGGTGACGGTCTCCACCAGCTCGAGCTCCAAGGCCCTGTCGGCCACGGTGATCGGGGCCGACACCGCCCACGACGTCGCCCTCATCAAGCTCGACAGCGGCGGCGGCTCGCTGACCGCCGCCGACCTCGGCCGGTCGGCCGACATGAAGGTCGGCGACGACGTCGTCGCCATCGGCAACGCCCTCGGGCTGCGGGGCGACCCCACCGTCACCCGGGGCATCGTCTCGGCCCTCAACCGGACCGTCGACAACCTGACCGGCATGATCCAGACCGACGCCGCCATCAACCCCGGCAACTCCGGCGGCCCGCTGGTCAACTCGGCGGGCCAGGTCATCGGCATCAACACCGCCGTGGCCGCCGACGGCGCCCAGAACATCGGCTTCGCCATCCCCATCGACAAGGCCAGGGCCCTCGCCGACCGGCTGAAGACCGGCCAGGGCGCGGCGCCGACCGCCTTCCTCGGCGTGTCGACCACCGCCACGTCGGACGGGAGCGCCGGAGCCGAGGTCGTGCAGCTGGTCGCCGGTGGTCCGGCCCAGAAGGCCGGCATCGCTGTCGGGGATCTCATCGTCGGCTTCGACGGGAAGCCGGTGGCCACCGCCGACGCCCTGTCCGGCCTCGTCCAGGGCCGCCAACCGGGCGATACGGTGCCGGTGATGATCGAACGCAACGGCTCTTCCCGCACGGTCTCCGTGACCCTCACCACGAAGCCGGCCAACTGATGCCCCCGGACAGCTTCCGGGGCACCGCCCCCGAGTCCGACCGCACCCCCGCCGAGGTCGTCGAACGGGCCCTGTTCGAGGTCAAGCGGGTCATCGTCGGGCAGGACCGGGTCATCGAACGCCTGTTCGTGGCCATCCTGGCCCGGGGCCACTGCCTCCTCGAGGGCGCCCCCGGCCTGGCCAAGACGCTGGCCGCCGAGACGCTGGCCACCGTGGTCGGCGGCTCGTTCGTCCGGCTCCAGTTCACCCCCGACCTCGTCCCGTCCGACATCGTCGGCACCCGCATCTACCGCCCGTCCAGCGAGCGGTTCGACATCGAGCTGGGCCCGATCTTCGCCAACGTCGTGCTGGCCGACGAGATCAACCGGGCCCCGGCCAAGGTCCAGTCGGCGCTGCTCGAGGTCATGGCCGAGCGGCAGGTGTCGGTCGGCGGCGTGACCCACCCGGTGCCGCAGCCGTTCATGGTGCTGGCGACGCAGAACCCCATCGAGCACGAGGGCGTCTACCCGCTGCCCGAAGCCCAGCGCGACCGGTTCCTCATGAAGGTCCTGATCGGTTGGCCGACGGCGTGGGAGGAGGCGACGATCGTCCGCCGGATGGGCGTCGACCCGCCCAAGCCGGAGCGGGTCTTCGAGCCCGGCGCCCTGGAGGCGCTGCAGCGGACGGCCGACTCGGTGTTCGTCCACGACGGCGTCCTCGACTACGCCGTGCGGCTGGTGCTGGCGTCGCGGGCGCCGGCCGAGCACGGCCTGGCCGACCTGGCGCCGCTGATCGCCCACGGCGCCAGCCCCCGGGCCACCCTCGGCCTCGTCGCCTCCGGACGGGCGCTGGCCCTCATGCGGGGCCGCACCTACGTGCTGCCCCAGGACATCTTCGACGTCGGCCCCGACGTCCTCCGCCACCGGCTGCTGCTGTCCTACGAGGCCCTGGCCGACGGTGTCGACGCGGAGCAGGTCGTGAACCGGATCCTCTCCACCATCCACGCCCCCCGGGTCGCCCCGAGCCAGGACTCCCCGGAGTCCCAGACCGGCCCCGGCATCGGCGGCCTGGGCCTCGAGTCAGTTTCCTGACGGCGGCTCGGCCGGCGGCGCCCAGGTCTCGTCCGGCGGCGTGACGGTAACCGCGGCCGGTTCGGACGGCGGCGGGGGAGTGATCGGGAGGGCGACCAGGAAGTAGGCGCCGCGGCCGCTCGGAGGGGCGCCGGCGTGGACGGTGCCGCCGTGGGCGGCGA
>JAUZEY010000437.1 GCA_030838785.1 Actinomycetota bacterium
TCGCCGCCCACGCCCAGCCCGGCCACGCCGACATCCTGGATCCTGTCGACAACCTGAGCGCGGCCATCGACTACATCAAGAAGCGCTACGGCGACCCGGCCCACACCCCGGGCCTCCAAGCCCTCGCAAGAGGCGACCACTACGTGGGTTATTGATCGGGCTCTGACCGTTCGTCACCGTTGTCTGGCAAGGGATGGCTGCGGCTGGGCCGTGCCTCGTGGGCGCTGTTGCGTGAGATGCCCGGTGGCGCAGGAGGCCAGTGAACGACGGCGAACTCACTGGCCATGGGAACGAACGGCAGCCGAAAGCGTCGACCGCCGTGCGGTCGCCCGGTCCAACCGCGGACGCCCCACAAGTCCAAGCACCGCCGTCCGGCCCTGGAGCGGTACAAGCCGATCGCGTAGCGAGAAGCTCGGGGTCGCCCCCGCCGACCTCGCCCGCCTGGCCGGGGCCGACCTTCGCCACACTGATCAGCCCCGCATAGTCCCTTCGCGTCATTTCCGAATTAACCCTCGTCCGATTGGGACCGGAGCCTGACACTGGGCCTCAATGGCTCTCGTCGACGCGGACTTCATGCCCTTTGCCACCACCGTGCTGATCGCCGACGACGACGCCTCCGTCCGCCGTCTGCTCCGCCTCGCCTTCGAGCTCGACGGGTACCGGACCATCACCGCCGCCGACGGCGACGAGGCCGTGGCGGCCGTACGGCTCCACCAGCCGGCGGTGGTGATCGTCGACGCCGCCATGCCCGGCCGCACCGGCACCGCCGTCACCCGCTGCATCCGGAGCGACCTCGGCTGGACCCCGACGGTGATCATGCTCACCGGGCGCACCGACGTCGCCGACCGCCTGGCCGCCTTCGAATGCGGCGTCGACGACTACCTCGAGAAACCCATCAAGGTGTCGGACCTCGTCGAGCGGGTGCGCCTCCACCAGCGCGCCGACACCTCCCGGAACTCGGCCCGCCTGCTCGGCAGCGTCGAGATCTACGACGATCTCCGCCGCCGCCTCGAGACGGGCCAGCCGGTGGCGGTCGTCATGGCCGAGGTCCACGGCCTGCGGGCCTTCACCCGCCACTACGGCTTCGCCCGGGGCGAGAACCTCGTCGGCAGCCTGGCCGACCTCCTCCTCGAGTTGGCCCGCCAGGAGCCGGAAGGTCTGGCCGGCCGGCTCGGAGCCCAGGACTTCATCGCCCTCGTCGACCCGGCCCGGGCCGAGGCCTTCACCGCTGCCCTGCGGACGGCCTTCGACGCCCGCCGGCCGTCGTTCTACGACCCCGTCGACACGCTCCGGGGCTGGGTCGACGTGACCGACCGGGCGGGCCGGACGCGCCGCCACCGGCCGGTGCGACTGGCCGTCGGCGTGGCCGCCAGCCCCCGGGCCTGGGGCCCCGACGAGACGGCACCCCAGGTCCTCCACCACCTCGACCTGCTGGAGCGGGCGGCGGAGCTGGCCCGCTACGCCCGTACCGCCGACGGCGGCCCGGTGGCCTTCGACCGCCGGGCCTGACGGGATCGGGACCTACTTTTTCCGGGGCCCGAGGCGGACCTCGACCCGGGTCTCGTCGCCCAGGCTGCGGACCCGCAGCTGACAGCCCTCCATGTCGAGCACCCGGAACGCCGAACGCAGGGCGAAGCGGCGCTGCTGCTCGTCGAGGTCGAGGGCCGGCGCCACCACGGTCAGGAATGCCGCCACGGGCATCCGGGCCGTCGACCGGCCGGAGCGCGAGTCCAGCGCCTCGAAGAGGATCTCCAGCCCGAGCCGGACCCGTTCGGGGTCGCCGGGGAAGACGTCCCCGTCGCGGTCGACGCCGGACGGGATCTCCAGCCGCAACCCGGTAGCGGCGGCCGCCTGACGGGCCACCGTCGGGCCGTGGACGGACTCCTCCCGGCGCGTCGACCCGTCGCCGTCGACCGCCTCGAGGACCCGCACGAGCCAGGCCACCCGGGCCGCCTGCCCGTCGATGACGGCACTGAGATCGGCCAGGACGGCCTCGTCCAGGTCGGAGCTTCGCCGGGCCAGGAGCTCGCTGGCGCCCTTCAGCGACGCCAGGGAGCCCCGGAACTCGCGGACCAGGGCCCCGACGAACTCGGCGTGGGAGCCGGTCGTGAGGCGCCGGCGGGGCGCGGCGTAGCGCACGATCTCGCCGTGTTCCGGCGCGCAGGTGTCCGACGACAACGACGAAGCCACGACGCGCACCAGGCGACCTCCGGTCCACCGGGGTCGGCGCGGGTCGGGTTCACGACTGGCTCGCCCCCGCCCACGTGACCACCTACGGACGGAGGGTCATTGCCCCCACACACCGACGGATTGAGTTCCGTTCTCCGTCGACGGTAAGGGTCGCCCCCGGGCGCGGCAACGGCCCGAACCGGTCCTTCTCGGCATGTCGCATCGGGCTGCGGCGAACCCGCACCGCCTTTGGCCCGATTGGGTTCGGCGCCTATGCGCCCTGCCAGTTCGGCGCCCGCTTCTCGGCAAAGGCCGTCGCCCCCTCGATGGCGTCCTTGGAGCGGAACACCTCGTCGAAGAACTGGCGCTGCCACTCCCAGAACTCGGCGTCGGGCTTGGTGAACCCGTCGACGAGTACGGCCTTGCTGGCCGCCAGAGCGAGGGGGGCGTTGGCGCTGATGGTCTCGGCCAGGGTCACCGCCTCGGCCAGGGCGCCGCCGGCGTCGACGACCCGGTCGACGAGCCCGATGCGGTGGCCCTCCTCGCCACTGACCGGCTTGCCGGTCAGGGCCAGCAGCGCGGCCTGGCCCAGCCCGACCCGCCGGGGCAGGCGCAGCAGCGCCCCCGCGCCGGCGAAGAGGCCGACGCCGACTTCGGGGATCCCGAGCTTCGCTTCCCGGGAGGCGACGATGATGTCGCAGGACAGGGCGATCTCGAGGCCACCGGCCAGGGCGAAGCCCTCGACGGCGGCGATGAGCGGCTTGCGGGCCGACCGCTGGGCGATCCCGGCGAAGCCCCGGTCGCCGGCGATCGGGAACTCGCCGCTGGCGAAACCCTTGAGGTCCATCCCGGCGCTGAAGCCCTTGCCGGCGCCGGTGATCACGCCGACCGAGAGGTTGCTGTCGGCGTCGAGCCGGTCGAGCGCCTCGCCGATCGCCTCGGCCGTGGCCTTGTTGATGGAGTTCCGGGCCTCGGGCCGGTTGATGGTGATGACGAGGACGGGGCCCCGCGTCTCGGTCAGGACCAGAGACTCGTCTGCCATGTGCCGATCTCCTTTTCGGGACGGGGGTGTCCGGCGGTCAGTCTTCGCATGCAACCTAGTGCGCCGCGCCGCTCAGCTGGCCACCGGGAGGCCGAGGATCCACCAGCCGGTGTCGGGGAAGCCCGATGCCTCGGCCACCTTGGCCGAGGCGGTGTTGGAGACGGCGTGGAGGTAGGTGGCCACCGCCCCCTCGTCGGCTACCCGCCGGGCGGCCTGGGCCACGAGGCGCCGGGCCAGCCCTTTGCCCCGCAGGTGCTCCTCGGTGGCCACCGACAGCTCCTGGCCCCACTCGTCGTGGCGTTTGCGGCCGACGCCGGCGCCGTAACGGCCGTGCTCGTCGAGATGGACGAGGACCTCGCCGTTGAACACCGCCAGCCACGGCGGCACCCGCTCGTCGTCGGGCGCCATCCACGCTGCGTCGGAATCCGTCCCCTCGACGAGCTCGTGGCACCAGCGGAAGATGCCCCGGCCGAAGCGGGCGTCGGGCCGGCCGACGAGGGCCGGGAGGGCAGCCGCCATCGCGGCCAGGTCCCCCGCCGCCCGAATCTTGTCGACGAGGTCGGGCGGCACCGACAGCACGGTGCCGTCGGGAGTCGACACCCCGGCGACGGGATAGACCTTGCCGTCCCAGCCCGGCGTCGTGCGGCGCTCGGACCCCACGACGAGCAGCTCCCCGGGGGACGGCGGCCACGCTCCGAGCCAGTCGGCCAGGTGCCGTTCGAGCCGCCCGGCGAAGCCCGGCTCCCGCTCCCCCACCCCCATGGGTCTAGGGCTGGACGTCGAGCACGCGGTCGAGGCCGGTGATCTCGAAGACCTTGCGGGCGTGGGCGTTGAGGTGCCGCACGACGATCCGGCCCCCCGGGGTCTCCCCCCGGAGGCGGGACTGCGCCCGCACGATCACGCCGAGCCCCATCGAGTCGATGAAGGTCAGGTCGGCGAAGTCGAACAGCAGCTTGCCGGTCGCGCCGGCCAGCGCCGGCTCCAGCCGCTCCCACAGGAACGGCGCCGTGAGCACGTCGAGCTCGCCCCGCACGACGACCACCACGTCGCCCCCGTCGGAGGTGATGTCGACACCGAAGTCGGCCGGCTCGCTCAGTCGGAAGCTGGGAGGAATGTCCGCCACGGCGACATTCTTCCGGGTCCGGGCGCTCCAGGGCGAACTATCGTGGGTGCGTCCACTCCGTATCCGGGGGGAACGGAGCTTTGAGCACGAACGAGCAGGTCGCCTTCCTGGTCGCGCTCGACGGCGCGGTCGTCGGCTGGGGTGCCGGCGCGGAATCGCTGTTCGGCTACCAGGCCGACGAGCTTGTCGGGCAACAGGTCTCCGTGCTGTCCGCCCCCGAGGGCACGTCGGCGTTCCCCCGCATCCTGTCGGCGGTGGCCCGGGGCGAGGGCGTGGAGGCCACCGAGACCATGGTCGGCAAGGACGGAACCCGCTTCGAGGTCGCCCTCGTCGTCTCGCCCGCCCGCAACGGCGGCGGACGGATCACCGGCGCCCGGGCCGTCGTCCGCGACGTCACCGACGAGGCCGCCGAAGAGGGGCGCGGCCGCCTCGCCGCCCTGCTGGAGGCCATCGACGACGCCGTCTACACCCTTGACCTGCGGGCGGTCATCCGCACCTGGAACCCCGGCGCCGAACGGCTCTACGGCTACCGCCACCACGAAGCGGTCGGATTGCCCGGCCTGTCGCTGGTGGCGGAGTCCCGCCACGAAGACGCCCGCATGGCCATCGACTGCGTCTTGGCCGGCGAGCCCGTCCAGCTGTTCGAGATCGACGCCCGCCGCAAGGACGGGCTCCTCGTGCCGGTCGCCCTCGACCTGTGGCCGGTGCGGAGCCGCAGCGGCGAGGTGGTTGGGGTGTCGGTCATCGGCTGCGACATGACCGAGCAGCGCCTGGCCGAGGCGGCGCTGGCCGAGAGCGTCGTGCGCCTCCGGGAGAGCGAGTCGCTGGCCCACGTCGGCGGCTGGGTGTGGGACATCCCCACCGGTGCCGTGCAGTGGTCAGAGGAGCTGCACCGCATCCACGGGCTCGATCCCGCCGGCTTCGCCGGCACCCTCGACGCCCACCTGACGCTGGTCCACCCCTACGACCGGGAGCCCGTCCGCAAGGCCATGGAGGCGGCGGTCACGGCGCCGCATCCGTTCGAGATGGAGTACCGGATCGTGCGGCCCAACGGCGAGGTCCGGTGGCTCTACGCCCGGGCCGAGGTGGCCCTGGCGTCCTCGTCCGAAAACGTGACCGTGGCCGGCCTGCGGGGGATCTGCCAGGACATCACCGAACGCAAGCGGGCCCGTATCCCGGCCGAGGTGACCGCCGGCCTGCGGTGGATCGTGGACTGCGCCGAGCGCCTCCGCCGCAGCCCTCTGGCGCCGACCGAGGCGGCCATCGCCGACGAGATCGCCGAGTTGGCCAAGCGCCTGTTGGACGAACCGGGCAACGGTGAGAGACTCCCCCCTGTGAGCCGGTCGTGACCGCAAATGGCAACGGCGCGGGGCTGCACCGGGCGGGCCTCGAAGAGCCCCTGCCCCACACCCCGACGTCGTTCCGCATCGATCCCGACCGTGCCGCGCTGGTGCTCGTGGCCCGGTCCAACGCCGGGCCGATCACGTTCGGGGCCACCGGCATCGAGGGGTCGATCTCGGCCCAGGTGACCGAGGGCGAAGTGGCCACCACGGTCCCGCCGGCCGCCCGGCTGGAGGTGCCGGTGCAGCGGCTCACGTGCGGGAACGGGCTCTACGACGCCGAGCTGCTGCGCCGCGTCGACGCCCGGCTGTTCCCCCGGGCGGTGGTCGAGCTGCGCGACGCCTCCCCGGTCGGGGCCACCGGGCGCTACCACGTCGAGGGCATGTTGACGTTCCACGGCGTGACCCGCTCGATGGCGGGCACGGTGGCGGTGTCGTTCCCTCATCCGGGGCGGATAGTGATCGAGGGCGAGCAGGTTCTCGACATGCGCCACTTCGAGATCACCCCGCCGGCGGTGGCGATGCTGCGGATCTACCCCGAGGTCCGGGTGCAGCTCCACCTCGAAGCCGACGTCGCCCACTGAGCATGGGTTTGCTCGAGTTCGCCGCCGGGTGGGCACTCGGCGCCAAGTCTGGCGAGAGCCACTTCGACGAGGTCATCGAGACGACCCGCAACGTGGTCCACTCCCAGGAGATCGCCGACCTCGTCCACGCCCTGCGGTCCCACGTCGGCTACAGCCTGAAGGAGCTCGGCGGCCTGGTGATGGGCGACGAGACCGAGCCCGCCGGCGACGACCTGCTCGACATCGTCCGGCTGCTCGTGCAGCGCCGCGACGGCACCCCGGCCGGCCCGGCGCCGCCGCTCCAGGTGGTGCGGGACATCCTCCGGGAGAGGCGCCCGGCCGGCTGAGCCCGGCGGCACCCCGTTTCCTCAGCCGGCGGGATAACGGCCGCCGCGGTCGAGGCCGCAGAAGATGGCCCGGGCCTGGCACAGGTCGGCCCGGAGCTGGGCGGAATAGGCGGCGTCGTCGACGAGGGCCGCCGGCGCCGATGCCTTGGCCCGGACCGCCCTGACGACGGGCCGGACGGCCGCCACCGCCGGAGCGGGGACGGCCGGAGCGGGGACGGCCGGCGTGACCGTGAGCTGGGCGGGCGGGGCCACCGCCACCGGCGCGGTGGGCACCGCCGCCGGGACCGGGGCCGCGATGGCCACCGGCCCTGCACTGTGCCGCCCGGATTCGGGGCCCTCCCGGGCGCCGACCGGCGCGGCGATCAGGACGGGACAGGCGATGACCAACAACGTGGCGACGGTGCGGCGCACGGCGGTCTCCCTTGCTCGCTGGGGGGCTGGTCGCAACTTAGCCGAATTTCGCATCAGCGACGAGAGGGAACTTTGACCCCTTCTCAGACTTCGTTCAGGTCGGCGCCGCCGGGGAGACAGGGTGAAGCCCCCAGGGTCCTGAGGGCCCGCTTGAGGATCTTGCCCGCCGGGTTGAGGGGCATGGCGTCGATGACCTCGAGCTGCTCGGGGACCTTGATCCGGGCCAGCCCGTCCGCCTCGAGGAAGGCGACGAGCTCCTCCAGGGTGGGGACGGCGGCCCCGGGAACGAGGGTGACGAAGGCACACATGCGCTCCCCGAGGCGTTGGTCGGGGTAGCCGACGCAGGCCGCCTCGGCGATGGCGGGGTGCTTGCACAGGCCGGCCTCGGTCTCGGCCGGGCTGATGTTGTAGCCGCCCCGCACGATGATGTCCTTCTTGCGGCCGGAGATGTGGAGGTACCCCTCGTCGTCGAAGAAGCCGAGGTCCCCGGTGCGGACCCAGCCGCCGTCGAAACGGTAGAGGTCGTCGAGGTCCGGGCTCTCGAAGTAGCCCAGCGGCGACATGGGGCCCCGGGCGCAGACCTCGCCGACCTCGCCGACGGCCAACTCGGCGCCGTCGTCGTCGAGGATCCGGATCTCCGAGATCGCCGGGTTCGGGCGGCCGACGGTCCGGGCGATCTTCTCGGGCCGGTCGTCCCACCCGGTCATGCAGATGGCGCCGTCGGAGCAGCCGTAGCCGTTGACGAAACGGGCGCCGAAGGTGTCCAGCGTGAGCCGGACCCGGTCCTCGCTCATGGCCGCCCCGAAGCTGCCCACCACCTCCAGCGAGCTCAGATCGGCGTCACCGGAGCCGGCGGCCAGCAGCATGGCCAGCATGCTGGGGACGGCCAGCATGTGGGTGATCCGCTCCCGCTCGATCAGCTTGATGACCCCGGCGGGGTCGAACGTGGAGGTCACCGCCATCGTGACCCCGTACCGGGCCAGGCCGGCGTACGTGCCGAGCGAGCCGAACCCCGTCGACAGCGGCGGGAGGAGCAGGAAGCGCGTGTCGTCGTCGGGCCGGAGGGCGCCGAGCACCTGGGCGATGCCGCCGCCGACGGCGGCGTGGGAGTACAGCACCATCTTCGGCGCCGCCTCGGTGCCCGAGGTGACGACGATGCGGGCCGGGTCGGAGGGCCCGACGGCCACATCCGGCCGGGGCGGGGGCGGCCCCTCGGCCCGGAGCCGGGCGTCGAGGGAGTCGCAGCCCGGGGCCGGGTCGCCGAGGACGCCGAGGTGCCCGAGGGCGGGGAGCTCGGCCCGGAGGTCGGCCATCATGGCGGCGTAGTCGAAATCCCGCAGCCGCCGCACGAAGAGACACGCCACCGCCCCCGACCGGGTCAGCAGGGAACGGACCTCGTTGTGGCGGTAGAGCACGGGGTAGGCCAGGCAGGTCGCCCCGACGGTGGCCACGGCCAGATCGGCGGCGCAGGCTTCGGCGATGTTGGGGAACTGGATGGCCACCACGTCGTCCCGGCCGATGCCCCAGTCGCAGAGGAGCCCGGCGATCCGGTCGGCCATCTCGGCGAGCTCGGCGTAGGTCGTCGACTTCTCGTCGTCGATCACCGCCACCTTGTCCGGATGGCGTTTGACCTGCTCGTCGAAGAGGGTCCGGAGGTCGACGCCGGGGGTGTGGCCGGCGTCGACCCAGGCCGCCCGCAATTCGGCCGGGACGAGGTCGGGTCGGACGGACACGGGCGGCTCCTCTTCCGAATGAATGGTCGGTCAGAATCCTCCGTCCATCATAGGGACGGGCGGCCGGGACCGAAAGGTCTCTCCGGGGGACACCCCCGAACCCCCGGGGCAGTGAACAGTCGGTAAACGAGCCCGAGGGGCCTGAGGGTCGTTCACCTGCATGACACTTTTGCGGGAGGGATCCCCGGGACGGGTGCCGAACTGTTCACCCGGATCAGTCGGAAAAGCTGGGAGCCGCCCCCCATGAAGATCAAGATCCTCTGCACCCTCGGGCCCGCCTCGCTCCGGGGCGACGTCATCCGGGCCCTCGAGGAGCGGGGCGTCGACCTCTTCCGCATCAACCTGTCCCACACCCCGCCGGAGGCGGTGGAGCCGACCGTCACCCTGATCCGCCGCTACTCCAACGTGCCGATCTGCCTCGACACGCAGGGAGCCCAGGTGCGGTGCGGGAAGATGGCCGAGGGCACGACCCTCACCGCCGGCACCACCGTCACCCTCTGGCCCGCCGACCTGATGGGCTCGGCCGAGTGCATGACGCTGTGGCCGGCGTCGGTGTTCCAGTCGATGCGACCCGGCGACCTGATCCACGTCGACTTCGACGGGGCGCTCCTCCAGGTGATGGACGTGACCGACGATCGCGGCTCCGCCTCGGCGGTGGTGCTCGAGGGCGGCCGCGTGAAGTCGAACCGGGCCGTGGTCATGGACCCCCCGCCCTCGCTCGGCCCCATCACCGACAAGGACGTCACCGCCATCGAGATCGGCGTGCGGCTCGGGATCCGCCACTACGCCCTCTCGTTCGCCTCCAGTGCCGGCGACGTCGAGCTCATCCGGGCCCTCATCCCCGAGGGGTCGACCGTGATCTCCAAGATCGAGAGCAGGGCCGGCGTCCGCAACCGGGACGAGATCATCGACGCCTCCGACGCCGTCCTCATCGACCGGGGCGACCTGTCCCGGGAGGTGCCGGTCGAGTACGTCCCCTATTACCAAAAGGCGATCGTGCGCCAGGCCAACCGGTGGAACACCCCGGTCTACGTGGCCACCAACCTGCTGGAGTCGATGGTCACCAACCGCAAGGCGACCATCGCCGAGATGAACGACATCGCCAACACGCTGCTCGACGGCGTGCACGGCCTCGTGCTGGCCGCCGAGACGGCTATGGGGGTCGACCCGGTCGGTGCCGTCGACGCCGTGATGCGCTGCATCAAGTCGTTCGAGCACACCAGCATGGGGTCGCTCCTCGACGAGGACCGGCTGCGCGGCGCCGTCTAACCGAGCGGGTGAGAACTGGCGGGTCAGCCCGTCAGCGGACGGCGCCGGTGGCCCGGGCCACGTTGAGGCGGCCCTCGCAGTGGACGCTGTTGGCCCCGCAGTCGACCTTGTCGGCGCTGGCCAGGATCTTCGCCACGGCCTGCTCCTTGGTGAGCCCCTGGGCCAGGAGGAGAGCGACGGCGCCGGTGACGTGCGGGGTGGCCATCGACGTGCCGGCCAGGTAGCCGTAGTCGTTGTGCTTCCCGTTGCTCCAGTACGTGGAGTAGATGTCGTCGGCGGGGGTCCGGGTGTTGCTCCCACCGGGGGCGAGGATGGCCCACTTGGCGTTGCCGGTGGGGCTGGAGTAGTCGGTCACCTTGTCGTCGTGACCGGTGGCGCCGACGACGAGGGCGTCCATTTCGCCATACTCGGAGCTGCCGATCCCGGCGCCGAAGAGATCGTCGTTCCCAGAGGCGACGACGGGGACGGCGCCGTGCTTCCAGGCGTACTCGACGCCGTCGGTGAGCTCGGAGCCGAAGGTGGCGGCGGCCACGAACACCGCACCGCCGAGGCTGAGGTTGACGACCTTGGCGCCGTGGTCGACGACCCACTTGATGCCGGCGATCACGTCGGCCTCGTCGGCGGTGGAGCCCTTGAAGACCTTGGCCACCACGAGCTTGGCGTCGGGGGCGACGCCGGACACGCCCTTGCCGTTGTCCTTGATGGCGGCGGTGATGCCGGCCACGTGCGTGCCGTGGCCGAAGTCGTCCTGGGCCGAGCCGGTGCACTTCAGGGGGTTGCCCTTGGTGTCGAGGCAGCTGGTGCTCTCCGCGATCTGGCCCGCGAGATCCTCGTGGCCGAGGTCGACGCCGGTGTCGACGATGCCGATCTTCACCCCGGCACCCGTCGTCCTGGCCCAGGCGGCGGGGGCGCCGATGGTCTGCATCCCCCACTGCTTGTCCCAGTTCGGGTCGTTGCTGGCGTGGGCGGGAGGTGTGAAGCCGGCGGCCAGGGCCAGCCCGGCCAGGACGGCGACGGCACGACGCCGACGGGAAAGCAGCATCACGGGCCCCCTGTGATGGTGCGGCCAGGCACCGGCCGCGGATGTGGGACAAATCGCCCCAACTGGGCAAATTTACCGGTTCGGGGCCCTCGCTGCCTGCCTGAAGGGTCCGGGGGTGCCTCAGGTAACCTTCATACGGTCGTGGCCACCGAAAACGTGTCCTATCTGGCCGCCCTGGGTGGCGGAGTGGTGTCGTTTCTCTCTCCCTGCGTGCTCCCGATCGTGCCCGCCTACCTGTCGGTGATCACCGGGCTCGACGTCGCCGAGGTGAAGGAGGGCGACCGTCGCCACCTGCCCCGGATCGCCTGGCACACCGGCCTGTTCATCGCCGGGTTCTCGGCCGTGTTCATCCTCCTCGGCCTGACCGCCACCGCCCTGGGCAAGGGGGCGACGCGCCACCAGGTGCTCCTCACCCGCATCTCCGGCGTGCTCGTGCTGGCCATGGCGCTCTACATGCTGGGGTCGCTGGTGCTGCGGACCCCCGGGCTCTACCAGGAGCGGCGCTGGCATCCCAACCTGTCGCGGTTCGGGCCGTTCGCCGCCCCCGTCGCCGGTATGGCCTTCGGCTTCGGCTGGACACCGTGCATCGGCCCGGTCCTCGGGGTCGTGCTCACCCAGGCGGCGACGCAGCACACGGCGGCCAGAGGGGCGGCGCTGCTGCTCTTCTACTCGCTGGGGCTCGGCATCCCGTTCATGGCCACCGGCCTCGCCTTCGGGCGCCTGGCCGGCGCCCTGAACTGGGTGAAGCGCCACTCCACCGCCGTCACCGCCACCTCGGGCGTGGCGCTGGCCTTCTTCGGGGTGCTCCTGACCCTCAACCGCTTCGTGTGGCTCACGCAGCGGCTCCAGAGCGGCCTGACCGATCTCCATCTCGGCCGGCTGTTGACCCTCGGATGAGCTCCGCCGAGCCAGGCTCCCAAGCGCCCGCCGCTCCGCCCCCGGACGGAGGGAAGCCGCCGGTCGGGGGGCGCCGGCTGGCGCTGCTCCTGGGCCTCCTCGGGTTCGCCATCGTGGCCGTGATCGCCGGGGTGGCGATGTCGTCCTCCTCCAACGACACCCGGCCCGGCCCGTCCAACGTGACGGATCCGGCCCGGTTCGACCTTCCCACCATCGACGGCACCGGCCGGGTGCGCCTCGCCGACTTCAACGGGAAGCCGCTGCTGGTGAACTTCTTCGCCTCCTGGTGCGGTCCGTGCCAGAAGGAGCTGCCCGACTTCGCCGTCGCCGCCCGCAAGCTGGCCGGGAAGGTGGCGTTCGTGGCCGTCGACTCCAAGGAGATCTCGACGTCGGCCGGGATCGCCCTCGCCCGGAGCACCGGCCTGGCCGAGGCCGGCATCACCCTGGCCCGCGACGTCGGCGACGGCGGCAGCGCCCTGCACGACTCCTACGAGGTCCGCAACGCCATGCCCGTCAACGCCTTCTACGACGCCGGCGGGAAGCTCGTCTACGTCGCGCCGGGCCAGCTGACCCCCGACAAGCTGAGCGCCCAGCTCCAGCAGCTGTTCGGGGTCACGCTCTAGCTCCGGTTTCGAATACCCTTGGAGGTGTGCTCTACTCAATGTGGAGCGGCAGCCCAGCCACGCGCTCGGCCGCGTTCACCACCAGAGAGGCAGGCATCAATCTCATGCCGAGATCCAACAGGGCCGCCGCCGGAGTCCGGTCGCGGGCCTCCGTGCGGGCCAAGAACCGGAAGCTGAAGGCCGACGCTCCCCCGGAGAAGCGCCGCGGGAAAGAGAAGTAGCCCGCCGGACGGTCTGTCCGGCGGCCGGTCTGGGCGCCCCTAAGCTTGTCGGGTGCGTCTGTGGATCGACACCGATCTGGGCACCAACGTCGATGACGCCGTCGCGCTCCTGGCCGCGGTGGCCCATCCGGCCGTCGAGCTGGTCGGCGTGTCGACGGTCGGATCGGACCCGGAGCGCCGGGCGGCCGTCGCCGTGGGCCTCCTGGCCGCCGCGGGCGTCGATCTGGGTGCGGTAACCGTCGTCGCTGGAGAGCCCGGGCCGCGTTCTGCGCCCTCACCGGGGGCCGCGGCGAGCGCCGGACCCGCCTCACCTGTCCCCGCCGGCGCCGCCTCACCTGTCCCCGCCGGGCCGGGCGTTGGGGCCGGTGCGGTCGTGGAGGCGGTGGCCGGGTCGGGCGCCGAGGCCCTGCTGGCCATCGGGCCCCTGACCAACGTGGCCGCGCTGACCGTCGCCGGCGTGCGGCCGGCGGACGTCACGATCATGGGCGGCGCCCTCCACCCGGTGGAGCACCGGGGCGAGCTCCGCGCCGTCGAGCACAATTTCGCCTCCGACCCTGACGCCGCCGCCGCGGTCCTGGCCGTGCCCGGCGCGGTCGTGGTGCCGCTCGACGCCACGGTCGCCACCCGGCTCGACGACCGGCTGGTCTCCAAGCTCGTGGCCACGGCGCCCGTCCTCCAGCCGATGGTGCAGGCCTGGGTCGACCGGTGGGGCGAGATCGTCCTCCATGACCCTGCCGCCCTGCTCATCGCCGCCGGCGACGGCCCCGAGCTCGGCCGCTTCGAACGCCGGCGGCTCCTCGTCGAGCCCGACGGCCGCCTGGTCGACGGTGGGCGAGGCGCCAGCGGCACCGTCCACGACGTCGTCACCTGCTTGTTCGGCGTGGCGGTGACCGCCTCGGTCCTCGCCCTCCTGGCCGACCTGAAGCTGGGCGGTTAGGACGCCTGGGCCAGGGCGGTCTGCAACGCGTCGGACAGCTCCGGGTGGGCGAAGGTGTAGCCCGAGTCGAGCAGGCGGGTCGGGAGCACCCGCTGGCCGCCGAGCAGCATCTCCTCCGCCATCTGCCCGCCGAGCAGCAGCTTCAGCCCGATCTTGGGGACGGGCAGCACGGTCGGCCGCCCGAGGGCGTGGCCGAGGGCCTTGGTGAAGTCGGCGTTGGCAGCCGGGTTCGGCGCCGTCAGGTTGACCGGCCCGGCCGGTGCGCCGTCGCCGAGGAGGTGGACGATGGCCCCCACCTCGTCATCGAGCGAGATCCAGCTCATCCACTGCGAGCCCGACCCGAGCTTGCCGCCCAGCCCGAGCTTGAACGGCATCAGCATCTTGGGCAGCGCTCCCCCGTTGCCGGCCAGCACGACGCCCGTCCGGAGGTGGCTGACCCGAATCCCCGCCTCCTTGGCTGGCGCGGCGGCTGCCTCCCAGGCGACGCACAACTCGGCCAGGAACCCGCCGCCGGCCCGGCTGTTCTCGGTCAGCACCTCGTCGCCCCGGTCGCCGTAGAACCCGACTGCCGAGCCTGACAGGAGCACCTTCGGCGGCTGCTGGAGCTTGGCCAGGGTCGCGGCCAGGAGCGTCGTGCCCCGGACCCGGCTGTCTCTGATCGTCGCCTTCTGCTCCCCGCTCCACCGCTTGTTGCCGATGCCCTCCCCGGCCAGGTTCACGACGGCCCCGACCCCCTCGAGCGCCCCGGCGTCGATGGCGCCGCGATCGGGGTCCCAGCGGACGGCGTCGCCCGACGCCTGCGACCGCACCATGGGGATGGTGCGGTGGCCCACCCGCTCGAGCGCACCCCGCAGCGCGGAACCGATGAGCCCGCTCGACCCGGTGACGACGACGTCCATGGTGCCCTCCGTCCTGCCCTGTGGGCGCTGACACACCCACCTGCGACTGGCCTCGAATCAGAAAATAGGCGGCGCCCGCTGTTCGTCGCCGACGGACATGGTGGACGTGACCGCCGTCGCCGTCCCCACCGTGGCCGGAGCCCGGCTCGTGCTCGCTGTTCGACCCGGTCGAGTGCGACCTGCGGGTCCTCGACTACAGCACCCGGGCCATCGCCTCCTACCGGGCCTGCGGCTTCGTCGAGAAAGCCCGCCAGCGCGAAGCCGCCCTGGTCGCCGGAACCTGGCACGACTTCATCCTGATGTCGATCCTGGAGTCCGACCCGGCGCCGGGCCCCTCCCCCGGTCCCGAGGGCCGCCCCGAC
>JAUZEY010000439.1 GCA_030838785.1 Actinomycetota bacterium
CCGGCCAGTCCTCGTAGAGGCGGGCCCGCTTCCCCCAGCCTGAATGGCTGTTCACCGGTCCTAAAAGAGAGCTTCCTTTTGCGGACCATCAGTGTCGCCGGCTTGCCTTCGGACGGGCCTACAAGCCCTGCTCGGGGGCGGTTGACCTGCGGGATTGCACCCGGTGGCGCCGGACACGCGACTTTGGCCGGGACCGGTGGTCCGAAAATGGGCCCGCTTTTTTCCGGACCCTCGGTTCCCGGCGAGCCGGAAATTCGGCGGCGGCGACGGCCCGCATGGTGGTTGGCTGGGGTCATGGTGGACGTGGAGGTGCTCCGGCTCGCCGGGAAGCAACGGTCGCTCGTCACCCGGCGACAGCTGCTGAAACTCGGCTGCCCGTTGGCGCTGATCGAGGCCTGGCTCGACGCTGGCATCCTTTTTCGGGTCCATCGGGGCGTGTATGCCTTGGCCGGCGCTCGGGTCGACTTCGACTTCAAGGTCCTGGCGGGCGTGCTCGCCGCCGGCGAGGGTGCGGTCGCCTCCCACCGGACCGCCGGCGCCCTCTTCGGCCTCCGGCGCCTGACCTGCGGCGCCGTGGAAGTGACCGTGCCGGGCCGGCGGGCGCCGAAGGGGAAGGGGCTGTTGGCGCACCGCAGCGACCGGCTCCCGGTTGGCGACCGTACGACGATCGGTGCCATCCCGGTCACGACGCCGGCCCGGACGCTGGTCGACCTGGCCGCTGTCCTCGATCCGCCCCGGCTGGGCGGGGTTCTCGACGACGTACTCGTCCGGAGGCTGGCGTCACTCGGGGCCGTCGAGCGGCTGCTCGACCGGTTCGCCGGAGAGCGCCGGCCCGGCCTTCCGGCGCTCGCCGAGACAGTGGCCGAGCGGCGCCGAGGGAAGAAGCCGTCGGAGACCGGGCTGGAGGACGAGCTCCTCGAAGTGTTCCGGGTCTTCCGACTGCCGGAGCCGGTCCGCCAATTCGTGCTGCCGCTCCCGGGGGGTGGGACAGCCCGGTTCGATGCCGCCTACCCAGACCTGCTGCTGGGCTTCGAGGCGGACGGGGACGCCTATCACAAGGGGCTGCTCGACCGGATGCGGGATGAGGCCCGGGACGAGCGGTGCTGTCTGATCGGATGGACCGTGCGGCGGTACTGCACCGAGGACATCCGGGATCGCCCCGCCGGGATCGCCGACGAGGTGATTCGCCTGTACCACCAGGCGGCCGCGGCATAGGAGACTCCCGGTCGCGGGCGAGGGTGCTGGACCAGGCCGTGACACGCGGCGGGTGGCCGCGGGCGCTGCGGGGCGCGGGGCGTGCGTCAGCTAACCTCGGCGGGTTCAAAGCCTGAAGGAAGGTCGCAATGGAAGAGGTCACGCTGGTTGCCGATGTCGGGCGGCCTGTCGGGAAGTCGGCGGCGCGGAAGATCCGGCGGGCGGGCAAGGTCCCGGCCATCGTCTACGGGCAGGGCGGGGATCCGGAGCCGGTGGCGGTGCCGGGCCGCGAGCTGCAGCACATCCTGGGCGGGGCCGGCGGGTCCAACACGCTGATCAACCTCGACCTGTCCGGCCGTTCCGAGCTGGTGCTGGCCCGCCAGGTGGTGCGCCACCCGGTCCGGCACAATCTGGTGCACCTGGACTTCATCCGGGTACGGCGCGACCAGGCGGTGACGGCCGAGGTGCCGATCCATCTGGTCGGTGAGGCCCGGGGCGTGAGGGACGGCGGGCTCGTCGAGCAGGACACCTTCACCCTCTCGATCGAGGCCAGGCCCGGCGACCTACCGGCCGCCATCGAGGCTGATGTCTCGGCCCTCGGGATCTCCGACCAGCTGACGGTGGCCGACCTCAAGCTGCCGCCGGGGGTCGCAACCACCCAGGATCCCGGCGACCTCGTGGCCCACGTGTCCGCGCCCAAGGGTCTCGACCTCCCCGAGGAGGCCGAGGCGGCCGAGGGCGAAGAGGGCGAGGGCGAAGGGGCCGAGGGCGAGGCCGCCTCTGCCGAGGCCGGCGAGGGCGCGTCCGCCGAGGGGGAATAGTGCTGGCCGCGAGGCCCGGGAGGCTGCACAGCCTCGCCGGGCACCGTCGGCGCGCCGGCGGCCCGGTCGGGTGCGGCACCACTGGGCCCGGTCGGCGCGCCGGCGGCCCGGTGGGGTGCGGCCCCGCCGGGCGCTAGCGGCAGCGTGTTCCGGAAGAGTCCCCGGACCGGGGCAGCGGCGGACCTGCTCGTCGTCGGTCTCGGCAACCCGGGCGAGGAGTACGACAAGACCCGACACAACGTCGGGGCTGAGGTCGTCGAGCTCCTGGCCCGACGGCACGGTGGGAAGCTCCGGAAACAGAAGGAGCGGTCGCTGACCGACGAGGTGAACGCCGCCGGGAAGCGGATGGCCCTGGCGATCCCGCTCACCTACATGAACCTGTCGGGGGAGTCGGTGGCGCCGCTGGTCCGGCGCTACGGCGTGGAGCCGGGCCAGCTGGTCGTGGTGCAGGACGAGATGGACTTCGAGCTGGGCCGCCTCCAGGTCAAGAACGGCGGCGGCCTGGCCGGCCACAACGGCCTGAAGTCGATCGTGGCCCACCTCCACACGCAGGACTTCGTGCGGGTCCGGATCGGGATCGGCAAGCCGCCGGGGAGCCGCCAGGGTGCCGACCACGTGCTGCGCCGGTTCTCCAAGGCCGAGCGCAAGGAGATCGACGTCACCCTGGAGGAGGCGGCCGACGCCGTCGAGCTGATCCTGGCCGAAGGCCTCGACGTCGCCATGAACCGCTTCAACTGAAAGGGCGAAAGGCGGGCCGGCCGCCCGCAGGGGAGCGGCCTCCTAAGCTCGGAGGCTGACACCGGCGTTCTTCCGCAACACTCCCTGTTGCACAGGAACGCCGGATCGACCGCGTTCCCTTCATGGCCCTCAGCGAACTTCCTGCCCTTCTCCGAGATGACCCCGCCCTGGCCGCCCTGGCTGGGGGTTCGGCGCGCCTGGTGGCGGTCTCGGAGGCGCCCCGGGCGTTTTTCCTGGCCGGATTGGCCCGGCTCACGGGGCGGCGGCCTCTGGTGGTGGGGGTGCCGACGACCGCCGAGGCGGAGCGCCTGGCCCACGACCTGCGTCAGTTCCTGCCCGGGGCGTCGCAGGCAGGCGGCGCGGCGCACGATCCGATCGAACTGTTCCCGGCGTGGGAGACCTTGCCCTTCGAACGGGTGTCGCCCGCCACCGAGACCATGGGCCGGCGGCTGCGGGTGTTGTGGCGGCTGCGGCGCGGCGCCGAGGATCCGTCGGTTCTGCCGGCGGTGATCATCGCTCCCGTCCGGGCGCTGGCGCAGCGGCTCGGGCCGCACGTGGAGGACGTCGTCCCCATCACCGTCCACCAGGGGCAGGTCGTCGACCGGGACGGGCTCGCCGCCGAACTGGTCGCAGCGGGGTATCGACGGGAGTACCAGGTCGAGGCCCGGGGGGAGTTCGCCGTCCGGGGCTCGATCCTCGACGTGTACCCGTCGACCGCCGACCACCCCGTCCGCATCGACCTGTGGGGCG
>JAUZEY010000174.1 GCA_030838785.1 Actinomycetota bacterium
GCCGGATCCTCACCTCCAGGGCCGGCGCCCGGGCCGCGGTGCGCGCCGCCGGCCTCACCCCCTGGACCAAACGCAACTTCGCCCGCTGGCTGTTCGAGGACTATCCCCGGGCCCTCGTCCTCACCCCCTCGCGCTGGCGCAAGGGCGCCTTCACCGGCCCCGGCGCCTACCGGGCGGCGTGACGACGGCGGTCGATCGGAAGACGGCGCTTCCCGTCGCCCCGCCCCGGCGAGACCGCGGGTCCCAAAAAAAGTTGAACCCTTTTGAGACCACCGGTCCCGGAGGAGCGCCCGTCCGAAGGGCGCAGCGAGCCTGTTTCGAGGCCCACGGGCCGGAAGACAGCGGTCCGGAAGCAACGTCGCCCAAACCGGTGGTCCGAAAAAAGCCGCTCCCTTTTGGGCCCGGCGATCGGTCGTTCACCGGCCGAAGTCGCAGCGTGGCTACGAGGCGAACCAGGCCTGCATGCTCTGGGCGAACATCATGTCGCCGGAGAGCTTGAGCTTGCCGGTCATGAAGGCCTGCATGCCGTCGAGCTTGCCGGTGACGAGCCGGAGCAGGTCGGGTACGGCGAGCCCCAGGGTCACCCGGGCGGCTTCGGGGGCGCCGGGCACGAGCTGGCAGGTCCCGTCGGCCACCTTCAGCTGGTACTGGTGGGTGCCCTCCGGGGAGGTGATGTCGAAGCCGATGACGGCGGACTGGTTGCCGGCCCGGTTGGGGTCGAACCGGGCGGCCCAGGCCTCGAACAGCTGGCCCAGCACCTTCTCGGTGCCCCGCTCGGCGACGGCGGCGCTGATGTCGTCGTCGGACTTGCCCTCGATCAGGGCGGCGAGCTCGTCGCGGCCCCCGATGTCGCTGTCGGCCATGGCGGTTCCTCCTGTCCTGGTTACCGGCCGGTAGCTTAGTCGACCGGGAACGCCCAGCAGGAAAGGGTGTCAGCAGGAAAGGGCGTCAGCAGGAGAGCGACGACGGGCTGAGCTCGAGGCGGTAGCCGCGCTTGGGCACCGTGGCGACGTGGATCTCGATCGGGACGAGACGGGCCCGCAGCCTCGACGCCAGCACCTCCAACCGCCGGCGGGCCGCCGCCCCCGACGACATCCCCTCGCCCCACACCTCCCGGAGCAGCACGCTGGTCGGGCAGGTCATCCCGGGACGGCGGGCCAGCGACGCCAGCAGGGCGAACTGCAGGTCGCTCAGCTCCACCACCCCGCCCGGCCCGGTGACCGTGCGGGAGTGCGGGTCGAGGAGCAGCGGCTGGGACCCCCCGAACGACCGGAAGCCGATCGGCGCCGCGGCCAGGGCGCTGGCCAGCGCCGGAATGCGCGGTTGGAGGGGGCACACACCGACCCCGACGCGCCGGTGCTCGAGCGCCTCGGCCGTGGCCGGGCCGATGGCGGCCACCAGCACGCGCCCGTCCCCGGGGCCGGCCAGCGCCCCGTGCAGTTCCGCCTCCATCCCCAGCGACGCCGCCACCGCGAACAGCCCGTCCACCGCCGGCGGGCTCGTGAAGGCGACGGCGTCGAGCTCCCCGGCGCACAACGCCCGCAGCAGTTCGCCGGGGGCGACGCACCGGCCCGGGGCCGGCTCGGAGTGGCTCGGCACCACCCACCGGTAGGGCGCGACGGTCCGTACGGGAAGTTCGGCCCCCGAAAACTCGGCGACGACGTCGGGCGAGCCGTTGCCGTCGGCCACCACGACCACGCCCTCGCCGGCGCGGGCCAGGTCGACCACCGACCGGGCGAGGTCCCCGCCCCGCTCGGTCGGCGACGTCAGCACGGTCGAGACGCCGTGGTCGCGGCAGGCGGCGCTGGCCTTGGCCCCCCGGGCGGCGACCTTGGCCTTCAGCAACAGCTCCAGGACCGCCGGACGGGCGTCGCCGGCGCCCTCCACCCAACGGTTGAGCCCCTCCGCCGTCGCCGCCACCACCCATGCCGGACGGGCGGCCAGGGCGGCGGCCGTCTCCCGGGCCAGTACCGGCGCCGGCACGGCGACGACCTCCACCGTCGGCGCCCAGACGACGCGGGCCCCGAGGCGGGTCAGCGCGTCGACGAGATCCGCGCCCCGCCGGCCGGCGGTGACGCCGACCCGCAGCCCGGCCATCCTGCTCCCCGGAGGCGCAGCGGGAAAAGACTGCGAGCTTGGGGGCATCGGACTGCTCAGACCCGCACCTTCACGACGCCGTCCTCCACGATCACCTCATAGGTGGCCACCGACTCGTCGGTCGGCCCCTCCAGTGGCTCGCCGGTGCGGACGTCGAAGACCGCGCCGTGCAGCGGGCACTCGATGGCGAACTCCTCGACCACCGCTCCCTCACCCAGGGATGCGTTCGAGTGGGGGCAGCGGTCGGCGACGGCGCAGACCTTCCCGCCGGTGTGGACGAGGGCCATCTTGCAGCCTTCGACCTCGATCGCAGTTACCGACTCCGGCGCCAGATCGGCCAGCGACGCCACCGTGACCGCCTCGCCGAGGCCGCCGGGTCCGGGGGCCGTTGGCGCGACCGTCTCGGGCGCCATCAGCGCCCCGGCCGGGCCCGAGGCCGCCGGCAGGTGGTAACCGCCGTCGGCCAGGAACCATCCGTATCCACTGTCGGGAGGCGACCCCAGGACGGGGGCGCCGACGCCGTTGCCGACCGCCTCGCGGTCGGTGCCGTTCCCGCTGGTGACGGGCGCCTTCCCCGGGGCGTAGGCCACCAGCCGGCTCGGGACCGCCGCCGTCCCGTTGGTCTCGGCCGCCGTCTCCTCCGGCTCGGGCCCCGACGCCCAGCGCTCCTTCATCAGCGCCGCGATGTGGGCGGCGAAGGCTTCCGTCCCGATGCGGTTCACCGTCTCGCCCACGATCTCGCCGTGCTGGCGCAACGCCTCCCAGGTGCCGACGATGGCGTCGACGGCGGCCGGGACGTCCTCCTCGGCCACCCGGCCGACGACCTGGGCGAGCTTTCCGTCGGCGAGGTGGGCGCCGAGGAACACCTGGTAGCCGTCGCGGGCCTTCCCGCCCAGCTTCACCTTCGAGCCCGACAGGCCGATGTCGCCGATCTGGTGCTGGGCGCAGGAGTTCGGGCAGCCCGAGATGTGCACCCGCAGCGACGAGTTGCGGGCCAGCGAGGCGCTCTCCAGCAGCGACTGGCCGGCCTCGGGGGCGGTGGTCACGCCGAGGGCGCAGACCGCCGAACCGGTGCAGGCCCGGATCTGGGCCCGGTGGGCCTCGCCGAGGAGGAACAGCCCCCGTTCCATCAGCCGTTCCCGGATCTCGACGACGCCGCCCACCTCGACGTTGCGGAGCACGATGTTCTGGTCCCGGCTCACGTTGAGGGCGCCGTCGCAGAAGCGGTCGGCGAGGTCGGACAGCAGGTCGAAGTCGGCGGTGACGAGATCGCCGAGCGGTGCCTCCACCGTGCACAGCACCCGGCCCGGCTCCCGCTGCGGCCGCACCCCGACCGACCAGCCGCCGGGCGGCACGACCGAGAGGATCTCGGTCCAGTCGCCGTCGGTCATCACCTCGGTCGTGGGCCGGAAGGCGTCGGGCGCCTGGCGCTTCCTGGCCAGCTCGAAGGCGTCCTCGAAGGCGGCCCGGAAGGCGTCCTCGCCCATCCGCTCGACCACGAACTTGAGCCGGCCCTTGGCCGGATGGTCGAGGTCGCCCTCGGCGATGAACACGTCGAAGATCGCCTCGGCGGCGGGCATCACGTCGGCGGCGGGGATGAAGTCCGACAGCAGGACGGCCAGGAACGGCGCCTTGCCCAGGCTGCCGCCGCCCCACAGCTCGAAACCGGGCTCGCCGTCACGAACCACCGACACGAACCCGCCGTCGTTGACCCGGGCGTCGTCACGGCAGCGGGAGGAGCCCCCGAAGGCGAGGTTGATCCGGCTCGGCATCTTGGTGTTGATCTCGGCCGCCCGGGCCACGATGGCGTCGGACACGGCCCGGGCGTGGGGGAAGCAGTCGAACGGCTCGTCGAGGCTGAGGCCGGCGTCCTCCGACACCATGACGTTGCGCATCGTGTGGCCGCAGGCGCTGCGGGTCGTCAGCCCGAGGTGGGCGACCTTCTCCAGCAGCTCCGGCACCTTCGTGTCGAGCACCCAGTGGATCTCGACGTTCTGACGCGTGGTGAGGTGGAGCCAGTCCTTCTCGGAATAGGCCCGGGCCAACCGGGCCAGGCCCCGGGCCTGCTCGGTGAGGAGCGCGCCGCCGGGGACCCGGATCCGGATCATGAACATGTGGTCCTGCTCCTGGGCGCACACCCCCCACGGCTTCAGGGCGAAGCGGTCCTCGGGGGTGAGCCAGGCGTCGCCTTCGGCGGCGAGGCGCACGAAGTCGACCGGGAGTCCGGCCCGCTTGATGCCGGGGATGTCGGGAGCGGCCATGGAACCGACGGTAGGAACCAGCTGTGAACAAAACCGGCGCTTGATGTTTCAAGCGGAAGAACTGAATCTCTCGGCCGGCTGTCTACGAGAGGAGCTGTTCACACGCCCGCAACAACCACGGAACGGCGCTTTCACGGCCCGTCCCTACCGTCGACGGCATGCCGTTCCGCTATCCCGTCGCCCTCGAGCTGTCCGGCCGCCGCTGCGTGGTCGTGGGCGGCGGCGGCGAGGCGGAGCGCAAGGCCCGCGCCCTGCTCGAGGCCGAGGCCGGCGTCGTCGTCATCGCCCCCGCGGTGACCGACGGGCTGGGCGACCTGGTGCGCCGCGGCGAGCTCACCCACGTCGCCCGTTCCTACCAGCGGGGCGATCTGGCCGGGGCCTTCCTGGTCATCGCCGCCGACGGCGACCGGGCCGTCCGGGCCGACGTCTTCGCCGAGGCGGAGGCGGAGCGGGTGCTGTGCAACGCCGTCGACGACGTCGAGCACTGCCACTTCGCCGTTCCCTCGATCGTGCGCCGGGGCGAGCTGCTCCTGGCCATCTCCACCGGGGGCCGGGCCCCGGCGCTGGCCAAGCGCCTCCGCCGGCGCCTCACCGCCGAGCTCGGCTGGGAGTGGGAGGCGCTGGTCGACGTGCTGGGCCAGGTGCGGGCCGAGACGCTCCCGATCCGGACCGTCGACTTCGCCACCTGGGCCGACCGGTGGCGGGCCGTCCTCGACCGGGAGGACGAGCTGCTCGCACTCCTGGCCGAGGGCCGCATCGACGAGGTGCGGGACCGGGTGCGGGACCAGCTGGTCGGCGCCCCCTGCCGCTCCTCCTCTACCGCCTCTACCGCGACTTGAACCCCGCCACCACGTCGGCCCACTCCTCCGGGTCGGTCCGGTATGGGGCGTAGAAGGCGATCCGGTCCACCAGGTCGCCGAAGCGGGCCAGGACGAGATCGGGGATCTCGCTCGCCGAGCCCCGCACCGCGAAGGCGTCGACGATGTCGTCGGTGATGACCTTCCCCATCTCCTTCCATCCGCCGCGCTTCGACAGGGCGTTGAGCTCGTCCTGCACCTCGCCCCACCCGTGGGCCTCGAGGACGGGCCGGTAGGACGGAGTCGAGCCGTAGAAGGCGATCTGCTCCCGGACGGCGGCGTCGGCCTTCTGCCACTCCTCGTCCGTCTCGCCGGTCACGATGAAGGTCGGGAAGGCCAGCTCGATGTCGGACCGGCCCCGCCCGCTCGCGGCCAGGCCCCGCTCGATGGCCGGCAGCGTCGTCTCCCGCAGGTACTTCTCCGTGGTGAAGCCGTGGACGAACATGCCGTCGCACACCTCGCCCGCCACCTCGGTCATCTTCTCCCCCACCGCGGCGAGGAAGATCCGGGGGGCGCCGAAGCCGGTCGGGCCGGGGTTGAAGAACGGCGTCATCAGCGTGTGGCGGTAGAAGTTGCCCTCGAAGCGGAGGGGCTCGTCCTCCTCCCACGTCCGCCAGACGGCCCGGGTGGCCATGATCAGCTCCCGCATCCGGGCCGCCGGCTGGTCGAAGGTCGAGCTGAACCGCTTCTCGATGTGGGCCTTGATCTGCGAGCCGAGCCCGAGGATGAACCGGCCCTGGGAGAAGCGCTGGATGTCGTGGCCGATGTTGGCCAGGTGCATCGGCGAGCGCGGAAAGGCCACGGCGATGGCCGTGCCGAGCTCAATGCGCTCGGTGTGCTCGGCCGCCAGGATCAGCGGGAAGAAGGGGTCGTGCTTGGTCTCCGCCGTATAGAACCCGTCGTAGCCCATGGCCTCGATCCGCTGGGCCTTCGGCCCGATGGTCGCGAGGTCGGCCGTCATTACCGTGGCGTCGATCTTCATCCCGGCATCTTCCTCGAAGGTCCCGGTCACTGTCACATCCCCTTGATACCCTCCGACGAGATGAGCCTGCCCCTGCCCGCCACGCTGTCGCCGAGCAAGATCTCGGCCTTCAAGCACTGCCCGCTGCAGTTCCGGTTCTCGGTCATCGACCGTCTCCCGGAGCCGCCGTCGCCGGCGGCCAGCAAGGGCACGCTGGTCCACCGGGCGCTGGAGCTGCTCATGCTGCGGGCTCCGGCCGACCGCACCCCGGAGGCGGCCCTGACCGACCTCGAGCGGGCCCGGGTCGAGCTGGCCGCCCACCCCGAGTTCGCCGGGCTGGAACTGGGCGAGGAGGAGCTCGCCGCCTTCCACGCCGACGCCCGGGCGCTCGTGCTGCGCTACTTCGAGATCGAAGACCCGGCCGCGGTCAGGCCGATCGGGCTGGAGCTGCGGCTCAGCGCTCCGCTGGGATCGCTCACCCTGCGGGGCGTGATCGACCGGCTCGAGCTCGACGGCGACGGCGAACTCGTCGTCACCGACTACAAGACGGGGGCCGTGCCGAACGAGCGGGCCGAGCAGGACCGGCTCGGCGGCGTCCACTTCTACTCGCTGCTGTGCGAGCGGTTGCTCGGCCGGCGCCCGGTGCGGGTGCAGCTCATGTACCTCTCCCGGCCCGAGGTCCTGTCGATCTGCCCCAGCGAGCAGTCGGTGACGGGCATGGAGCGCCGGGCCCTCGCCCTCTACGCCGCCGTCGAACGGGCCTGCGCCCGCGACGACTTCCGGCCCAACCGGAGCCGGCTGTGCGACTGGTGCAACTTCCAGGCCTTCTGTCCTGCCTGGGGCGGCGACCCCGAGCAGGCGGTCGCGCTGCGCCCCGAGCCCGTCCTGCTCCCCGCCTGAACCGCAAGGTGCGGGGGGTGGCCGCCGGGGGACGGGCCGTACGCGGCCTGGCCCTGCACCGGCTGCGGGCCCATCCGGTGGCGGTCAGGGCCCGGGCCCTCGACCGGGCGGTCGACGCCGTCGTCGTCCGGGCGCAGAACCCCCTGCTGAACGCGGTCTTCTACCCGCTGTC
>JAUZEY010000215.1 GCA_030838785.1 Actinomycetota bacterium
CGACATCAACGGCGCCATGTTCAACCCGCTCGCCCCGTTCGGCGGCTACAAGCAGTCCGGCGTCGGTCGGGAGAACGGCCGCCTCGGCTTCGAGGAGTTCCTGGAGACGAAGTCGCTCCAGCGCTGACTCCCCGTCCCTCATTTCGCGCCGACGCCGCCGGCCCCGCATTCCGGCGTTCGATTTCCGCTCCATCCCCGGCAGATGAACGCCAGTTGGGCCGAGGCACGCGGCCGGCCGGCTCCCGGGCCGTTCCTCAAGACCGCCGTGACGCGGCATTGTTCTCTGTGGTGGGTTGTTGCCCCTCCCGGGCATTTCGTCCAAGCTGGCGCAGTGGTCCGATCGTTGCGGCGCTTCGGCGTCGCCGCCGTGACGGTGGCTGTCGCCGGCCTCCTCCCCGCTCCGAGGGCCACGGCCGCGCCCAAGTGCGGGGCGCCGCATCAGGCCCCGGGCTTCGAGGTACCGGCCCGCCGCGGCGTGGTGCCCGACACCACCTGCATGGACCTCCAGTTGGGGCAGGACAAGGTGCAGGCGGCGGGGCTCCACCCCGGCGGCTCGCAGGACGCCACCGGCCGGCGCCGCAACCAGTTCAACGACCGGGACTGGGTGGTCGTCGGCCAGGCCCCGCCGCCCGGCACCCGGGTGCGCCCCGGTGCCCGGGTGACCTACTCGGTGCTGGCCTACGGTGATCCGGGCGCCCCGCCGCCCCCCGACCGGGCCGCACCCGGGCCGCTCCCACACCTCGCGTGCTTTGACCTGCAGGAGGCCGAGGACACGCTCCAGTCCGCCGGCTTCACCAACATGGCCTCCGAGGACGCCGGCGGCCGCGGCCGGGCCCAGCTCTACGACCGGGACTGGACGGTGACGGCCCAGCGGCCCGCTCCCGGCGGCCAGTGGCCGAAGTCCACCCGGGTCACCCTGGTGGCGGCCAAGGACACCGAAGTCCGGTCCTGCCCGTAACGGCGGGCGCTCAGCTGCGGGCGACCTCCCCCTCACCGGCGAAGTCGACCATGTGGACCTCGACGTCGAGGGCGTCGCTGACGTGGGCCCGGCAGCTGGCGGCGGCCCGGCGGCACAGCTCGGCCAGCGGCTCGAGCACGCCTTCGGCCACGCAGACCTCGAAGAAGTGGCGGGCGGTGGCGGTCTCGGTCGCCGCCTCCACGATCTCCGGCGGCGCACCGGTCACCCGGGCCACCTCGGCCAGGAGATCGGTGTCGACCCGGGAGCGGTGGAAGTGGGTCATCATCACGCCCGCCGCCAGCTTGGTGATCTTGCCCGCCATGCCGACGAAGACGGCCCGGTGCATTCCGGCGCCGGCCGCCCGCCGCAGCGCGATCCCGGTGAAATCGCCGACCTCCACGACGCACACCTCGGGCACGTCGGGCCAGGCGGCGAAGACATGGGCCTCGGACCGGCTGCCGGTGGCCAGCACGACGAGGTCGTGGCCCTGGGCGGCGGCCACGTCGATCTGCTGGACGACCGACGCCCGGTAGGCGGCGGTCGAGAACGGCCGCACGATCCCGGTCGTGCCGAGGATCGAGATCCCCCCGACGATCCCCAGCCGCTCGTTGGTCGTCCTGGCCGCCATGGCCTGCCCGCCCGGGACCGAGAACGTGACGACGAGCGGCCGGTCGGTGACCTCCGCCAGCGCGGCCAGGATCATGGCCCGGGGGACGGGGTTGATCGCCGGCGCCCCCACCGGCAGCCCGAGCCCTGGCAGGGTGATGGTGCCGATCCCGTCCCCGGCCAGCAGCTGGTGCCCGGCCGAGCCTGCGGGCTGATCAGGAGCAGCCCCGGCAACGACAGCACCGGCAGCGAACGTCACGACGGCGGTCATGGAGGCACCGTCGGTGCAGTCGGGATCGTCGCCGGCGTCCTTCACGACCACGGCCTCGAACGACTCGCCCGACGGCCCGCCTTCGACCGGGAACGAGACCCGCTCACCGCCCGGCAAGCCGACCTCCACCGTCTCCGGCCGCACCCCCGTGCACAGCCCGATGGCGGCCGCCTTGGCCGCCGCCGACGCACACGTCCCTGTCGTCCACCCGGTCCGCAGTCCCGAGACGCGCTCGGCGACCTCCGGCGACAGCTCCGGTTCAACCGGCGTGTTCGGGACGTCGCTCGTCATGGGAAGTTCCATTGTCCCCGCCCGGCCACCACCGGCGTCGAGCCGGCGGTACGGTCAGGGTTGTCGGCCATCGAGGACCGGCGTCGGCCCCGCGGCGGGTGTGGGCCACCAGCCTGCGGCGACACCGGCGGCGAGGGCGGCTCCGCGGGCCGCTGCCTCGGCGACCGGACAGGCCAGGACCGGGATCCTCAGCACCGCCGCCTTGGCTCTCAGCCACTCCGGGTTGCGGCTGCCGCCCCCGAACACGACGAGCCTCCGGTGCGGCCCGGCCACTGCCGCGACCCGCTCGGCGGCCGCGGCCGTCCTCCGGGCGAGCGCGGCCAGGGTCGCCGTCCACATCTCGGCCGCCGGCCCTTCGGGTACCTCGATCCCCTGCCCGAGCGCCACCAGCCCACCGGCCGGCCCTTCCATGCCCTGGCCTGGCCCGGGGCCACGTTCGAGATGGGCCGCCAGCGCTTGGATCACGAGGCCGGATCGGGTGGCACTGGCCAGCACGGCCCAGGCGTCCCCGCCGGGCCAGAGGGTCACGGCCAGGTCGAGCTCCAGAGCCCGCTCCATGTCGGGGCTGGCGTCGAGCCGCCGGACCAGGGTCTCCGCCGTCCCCACCGAGTTGAGGAGATCATCGGGCCGGGCCCCGAGCCCGGCCGCGGCGGCGAGATGGTCGTGCCCGGCGATCGTGACCGGAATCCCCTCCGGCAGCCCGCACCCGGCCGCCATCTCCGCCGCCACGCACCCCATCGCCTCCCCCGCCGCCACGCGTCCCATCGCCTCCCCCGCCCCCACGTATCCCATCGCCTCCCCCGCCGCCCGCACCGGCGGGAACAGTCCGGCCGCCCGGCCGTCCCCCGGCTGCGCCCCGGCCCCGGCCCCGTCCCCGGCCCCGTCCCCGGCCCCCGCCCCGGCCGCGGCCGCGGGGCGGTCTGCACGGGTGCCGCCGAGGATCTCGGCGATCACCTCGGGAAGGAAGCAGCGTTCGGTGACGTGGTAGGCCCCGGTGCGGGCGGCCAGGGAGTGTTCGGTGGCCTCGGCGCCGGTCAGCAGGAACAGGGCGAGCTCCGGCACGCCGAGCCAGCGGTCCGGTTCCGGCAGACCGTGGTCGACGAGCCAGCCGAGTTTGGCCACCGTGGAGACGGTCCGGACCCGCCGGCCCGTCCACCGGGCCAGCGCCGGCCCGAACCGCCGCTCCAACGAGGCGACCGTCTTTTCCCCCCGCCCGTCGTGCCAGGCGATGATCGGAGCCAGCGCCCGACCGTCCCGCATCGGCGCCCCGCTCTCCGCCATGCCGGTCAACCCGACGGCCGCCACGCGCTCCCGTTCCGGCCCGAGGGCCGACACGATGTCGCCCAGCGCCCGCCCGAGGTCGGCGACCCCCATGTCGATCCCCTCCCCCGTCCGGACGAACGGCGTCGGCACCGAGGCGGCCGCCCGCTCCCCGCCGGCGGCGTCGATGACGATCGCTTTGATGCGGGTGGTTCCGACGTCGAGGCCGAGCAGCAACCCCCGGTCCAAGGCGTTAGTACTCGATGCCCTTGAGGGCTTTGATCCCCTGGTCGTAGGCGTGCTTGACCTTCTGCATCTCGGTGACGGTGTCGGCCACCTCGATCAGGCCGGGGCCGGCGTTGCGCCCGGTCATCACCACGTTGGTCTTCGGGGCCCGCTCCCGCACCGCGGCCACGACCTCCTCCTCCGGGACCCACCCGTAGGCCACGGCGTAGGTGATCTCGTCGAGGATGAGCAGCTCGTAGTCGCCGCTGCGGAGCTTGTCCCGGGCCACCTCGAAGGCGTGGCGGCCTTTGGCCTTTGTCTCGTCGAGGTCGGTCGACTCCCACGTGAACCCGTCGCCGAGGGTGTGCCACTCGATGCCGAGATGGTCGGCCAGCTTGCGCTCGCCCGTCTTCCACTTGCCACCCTTGATGAACTGGACGACCCCGACCCGCCAGCCCCGGGCCCACCCCCGGGCCATCACCCCGAAGGCGGCCGAGGACTTCCCCTTGCCATGCCCGGTGTTGAGGAGGACGACGGAGTCGGCGCGGGTCACGCCCGCGGAGGCTAGTGCGTCAGGGGAGGCAGGTAAGGCTCCCGAGTGTGCCTCAGGGGAGGCAGGTAAGGCTCCCGAGTGCCACCATGGCGCCCCGTGACGCCGATCACCTTCGCCCACCGGGGCGGGCGCGCCGAGGCCCCCGAGAACACCCTGGACGCTTTCCGGCGCGCCCTCGAGGTCGGCGCCACCGGCCTGGAGTCCGACGCCCGCCTCGCCGCCGACGGCGAGGTCGTCCTGGTCCACGGCCCGACGATCCGGGTCGGGCTGCGGCGGGCCAAGGTCCGCCAGCTGCCGGCGGCCCGCCTGGCCGAGCTGGGCGTGCCCCGCCTGGCCGACCTCTACGCCGAGCTGGGGTCGAACTTCGAGCTGTCGCTCGACCTCAAGGAACCCGAAGTCGTCGGACCCATCCTCTCCGTGGCCCGGGCCGGCGCCGCCGTCGACCGGCTGTGGCTGTGCGCCCGGGACCTGTCCGACCTCGACGCCGCCCGCCGGCTCGACGCCGACGTTCGGCTCGTCCACTCCATGGGGCGGCGGGCCTATGGCGACGCCCTCGAGCGCCACGCCTCCACCCTGGCTCGGGCCGGCATCGCCGCCCTCAACCTGCGGGAGGGCGAGTGGTCACTGGGGCTCGTCACGCTGGCCCACCGCTTCGGCCTGCTGGCCTTCGCCTGGGACGCCCAGGAGTACCGCCGGATCCGGGCGGTCCTCGAAATGGGGGTGGACGGGATCTACAGCGACCACGTGGAGCGGATGGTGGCCACCGTCGGCGAATGGTCGGCGCCGCCCACCGCCTGACGACGGGCTACAGCAGGCTCAGGTCGTTCAGCGGCCAGATCTTGACGAAGGCCCGGCCGACGATCGAGTGCTCGTCGATCGACTTGAAGAAGGTCGAGTCGCGGGAATCCTGGCGGTTGTCGCCCAGCACCCAGACGCGATCGGGCGGGACCTTCTCCGGCGGGAAGTCCCGGCTCCGGACGTCGGGGGGAAGATAGGGCTCGTCGAGCGGCTTGCTGTTGATGAAGATCGATCCGTTGCGGCCCTCGATCGTCTCCCCGGGCAGCCCGACGACCCGCTTGATCAGGTCTTTCACCTGGGCGGTGGCGGCACCGGGCGGGGCCGTGAAGACGACGACGTCGCCCCGGTGGACGTCGTGGAGCTTGTAGGACAGCTTGTTGACCAGGACCCGGTCGTTCTTCACCAGCGTCGGGACCATCGACTCCGACGGGATGTAGAAGGCCTGGATCAGGAACCCCCGGACGAAGAGGGCCACAGCCAGCGAGGCGGCCACCAGGACCAGCCACTCGTAGCCCTGCTTCTTGCGGCTGCCCTTCTTCTTCCCCTTCTTGCCGGTCGCCTCGGCGCCGGTCTCCTCCGCCGCGGCGGGGGTCAGCTCCTCCGCCGGGACAAGTACCGGCCCGGCCACCGGAGCCGTCGCGACGTCGCCGAGCGCCGGCTCGGGCGGTAACGAACCGACCTCAGCCGCCGTGCCCGGGGTGCGGGGTGTCCCCGCAGAGATGTCAGAAGGGCGATCCACGAACAACCATCCTCGCACGTCGACCCCTCCGTTCCGGGTCGGACACCCGGAACAGGCCGGTCATCCGTACCGGACGAGCAGGCGCCGGGCGGCCTCGGCCGCTTCGACCCGTACCTCGGCGGGGTCCAGAACTTCAGCGGCCGGCCCGAGCCGGAGGAGCAACCGCTCCAACCAGGCCCGTTCGCTGGCCACCAAGACGACCCTCAGCCTACCGTCCGGCAGCTCCTCGACCGATTCCATCGGGTAGCTCTCGGGCACCCAGGCAGCGCTTGCGTTCAGCACGAGGGTGACTCGCCGGTCCGTAGGCCGCGGATTGAATATCCCCGAACCCCCGGGACCCGTCGCGCCTGCGCCGCCGCGGCTCGAGGCTTCGAAGCGCTCCCCCGTCGGGCGGACCCCCCGCACCCGGTCGACCCGGAAGAGGCGGTCGTCCTCAGCGCGGTGGCAGTAGGCGTCGACGTACCACTGCCCGGCGGCGGCGAAGACCGCCCGGGGGTCGATCCGCCGGGTCGTGAGTTCGTCGCGGCCGAAGGTGTAGTAGTCGATCTCCACCCGCTCGCCGGCCTCGGCTGCGGCCCGGAGCGGCTCGAGGTAGCGGGCCGGGCCGAGCTCGACCGCCATCCCGTCCCCCGCCCCGAGTACACCGGCCAGCTTTCCGAGGGCGGCCGCCAGGGACCCCGACGGGTCGGCGCCGGGGACGGCCAGCAGCGCCTGACCGGCAGCCAGGAGGGCGAACCCCTCCCCGGGCGTGAGGCTCAGCGGACGGGCGAAGTACTCGGCGAAGCGGAGGAAGACCCGGCCGTCGACGATCTCGCAGTCGATGAGCCGGTCGGGGGTGTAGGGCGGCAGCCCGCAGAAGGGGACGAGCTCGAGGTCGCGCTCCAGCTCGGCGACCTTGATCCCGAAGCGGGCGGCCAGCTCGTCGAGGTTGCTCCCCTGGTGGTCGACGATCCAGGGGATGATCGTGAGGAGCCGCCGGAGGCGGACGGCGGCGTCGGGCCGGGTCACGCCCCGGCCCCCGATCCGGCCAGGGCCGAGAGCCAGCCCGCCATGTCGGCCCGCAGCTCCGGCGGCGCCAGTACCTCGGCCTGGTCGAGGAGGCCGAGCACCCAGGACCGGAACGCCTCCCGGTTGGTGACCGCCATCCGCAGCACCACCGACCCGTCGTCGCGCCGCTCGGCCACCGCCTTCCCGCCGAGGTCGGCTTCGACCCAGCCGGCCTGGCCGGCCGACACCAGCACCAGCGCTTCCACCGGCTCCTCGTCGCCGAACCGCCACGGCTCGTCGCGCAGGGCGGAGGCGGGGTCGAAACGGTCGGGCCGCTCGAAGGCGCCGGCCCGCCCGGGCTCGATGCCGGACTCGATGCGGTCGGCCCGGAACGCCCGGATCGCTTCCCGGTCACAGTCGAACCCGACGACGTACCAGTGCCCGTTGCGGAACACGATCCCGTACGGGTCGAGGCGGCGGGGCCCGCCCCGGTAGGTGAACGTGACCCGGGCCCGGCGCCGGTAGGCGTCGAACAGCGCCGGCAGGGCCGGCACGTCGGGTAGGGCGGCCAGCGTCGGGGCGGCCGCCCCCAGGGTCCCGCCCAGCTTGAGGAGCGCGTCCCGGCCGGCGCCGCCGCCCGCGTCCCCGACCTGTCCCTCCAGCCGCACCGCCGTGACGGCGAGGTGGAGGGCGACGCGCTCGTCGTCGCTCAGGTCGAGCGGTGGCAGCTCGTAGTCAGCCCGGTGGATCCGGTACCCCGTCTCCTGGTCGAAGGCGTAGAGCGCCTCGAGCGAGATGGGCACACCGATCTCCCGCAGCGTCGCCTTGTCCCGCTCGAACTGGCGCCGGTACGACTCCCGCTCCGCCGGATACCCCGGCACCCGCTCGACGATCTCCTCCAGGGTGAGGGGCCGCCCGCTCTCGAGGAGGACGGCGACGAGGTTGGTGAGTCGCTCCAGTCGGTCGGCCATCGCCGTCCGATCGTAGAGGCGATCGTCACCCGACCCCAGGATTTAAGGGGAACATCCGTTCGGAGGCGACGACGCCGGCGGCGGCGGCGGCGGCGAACAGGACCGGGTCGGCGGCGGCCGGGCGCCCCATTGAACTGACGGCCAGGCCGTGCTGGGCGAACAGACCCAGGATGTCGGGCGGCTTCACCGCCACGACCTCGTGGCGGACGTCGAGGCCGGCGGCGGCCACCGCGGCCCGCAGCGTCTCCTCCTCCAGCCCGCCGACCAGCGGCAGCGGCACGGTGACCCGGGACCGGCAGGCCAACCCCAGGGCGGTGGCCGAATGGTGCGACAGCCCCTGGTGGCGGGGCCGGGGATCGGCGAAGGAGGCCCGCAGGCAGGCGACCGGCCGGCCCCCGACGGCCGCGGCGGCGTCGAGCACCGGCCCCACCTCGATGGCCGAGAACCCCAGCCGGGTGCCGGTGCCGGCCACCCCCGGGCCCATGGCCACCACCACGGCGTCGGCCCCGGCCACGTGCCGGGCCACAGCGAGGGCGGAGTACACCGACACGGCCTCGAAGTCGCCCCCGAAGGCCTGGCCGCAGGTGACGGTGGCGTCGAGCAGCCCCCGGCCGGTGAGGGCCGCCACCAGGTCGGACAGCGCCAGCGGCAACCCGGCGCCGTCGGTCATGACGTACACGAGCCGGGCCCCCGGCGCAGCATCCTTGAAGGCGACCGCCACCGCCGGCACCTGGCTGTGCAGCCCGGCCACCACGACCGGCATCCCACCGACGTCGTCAGCCTCGCCCAGCGCCGCCTCGTGCTCCTCCGTCGATCCGACGTCGGCCTGGAGGCTGGTGTACCGGACCTTGAGCACATGCCCCGGCCCGGGCTCCCGCCATTCGGCCCGGGCCAGGTTCCAGTGGACGACGTGCCAGCCCCCGGTCCCGAGCCCGAGCTCCACGGCCGTGGTGTTGACGACGACCCGGTCCCCGACCGCCACCGGTCCCGTGAGCTGCGTCAGCACGTAGGCCCGCTCCGGCCCGTCCCCGAGGTCGACCTCCACCCGCTGCAACCCGCGCCGCTCCTCGAGCAGGCGGACGACAACCCCGGTCCGGAACGACGGCACCCCGGAACCCTACGCCCCGCCGTTCCGGCGTTCGTCTCCCGGGATACTGGGGAAAACGAACGCCGGTTTTGGCTGGGCCGCCGCCGCCCCGCTTCTGGCGTTCGTTTACCGGAATAGTGCGGAAAACGAACGCCGGTTCAGGAGGACGGGCCCCGCCGCTTGCGGTCTCGCTTCGCCAGGCGTTCCCGGATGACCGCCCGGCGCTCCTGGAGCTCCCGGTAGGTCAGGGTCTCGAGGCCGGAGTCGACTCCGAACGAGGCCTTCACCCCGGACAGGTCGATCATCTGGGTCCGCGGGTCGACCCCGACGTCGGCCGTGATGCGGGCGCCGTGGGTGACGGCGAAGTGGGTGGCGATGTGGGCGATCTCGGCGAACAGGTCGAGGTCGGGGGCCAGGGTGGCGATGGTGCCGTCGAGGAACACCAGGTTCTTCACGAACAGCATGAGCTCCTTCGGCATCCGGGCGCCGTAGCCGAGGAGGCCCTTCACCGTCCGCTGGATCTCCGCCACCAGCTCGTCGGGGGTGAGCGTGGTGGGGTCGACCGGGGGACGGTCGAGGCCGAGGTCGGCGATGACGGCGTCGAGGTCGGTGTCGGGCGGGAGCGTGCCGAGGTCCCGCAGCGCCGCCATCTGGCCCTTCACATCGTTCATGGTCGCTCCCACCAGGAGGCGGAGGAACGCCCGGCGGCGGAACTCGTCGAGGCGGCCGGTGATCCCGAAGTCCAGGAGGGCAGTCCGGCCATCGGGCAGGACGAAGAGGTTCCCCCCGTGGAGGTCGCCGTGGAAGATCCCGCACAGCATGGCGCCCTCGAGGAACCCGATCATCCCCGCCCGGACGAGGGCGGCGGTGTCGAGCCCGGCGGCCTGCATGCCGACGACGTCGTCGAAGGCGAAGCCGGCCAGCCGCTCCATGACCAGCACCCGGCGGGTGACGAGATCGGGATGGGGCCGCGGCACCACGTAGGCCTTCTGCCCCAGCTCCACCAGCGACCGGGCGACGTCGAGCATGTTCTCGGCCTCGAGGCGGAAGTCGAGCTCCTCCACGATCGTCTCGGCGAACAGCTCGACCAGCGCCGGCGGGTTGGCCAGGGCGGCCACCGGGATCCGCCCGACCAGCCGCGGGGCGACCCACGCCATCACGGCCAGGTCCTCCCGGACCAGCCGGTTCACCTGGGGCCGCTGGACCTTGACCACGACTTCCTCGCCCGTCCGCAGCACCGCGGCGTGGACCTGGGCGATCGACGCCGCCGCCAGCGGCTCCCGGTCGAAGCGGGCGAAAACGCCCTCGAGCGGACGGCCGAGGTCCTCCTCGACGACGCGCCGCACGGTGTCCCACGTCTCGGGCGGCACCTGGTCCCGGCACTTCTTGAACTCGGTCACCAGCGGTTCGGGGAAGACACCTTCGCCCGACGAGATGATCTGCCCCAACTTGAT
>JAUZEY010000284.1 GCA_030838785.1 Actinomycetota bacterium
TCGTCGGCGGTTTCGACGTCGACCAACGGCCGGTAGCGGACCTCGACGGGGTACGTGCGGCCCGACACCTCCACGATCGGCGCGCCACCGAAGTGGCGCGAGAAGCGCTCGGTGTCGATGGTGGCCGACGTGACGATGACCTTGAGGTCCGGACGGCGCGGGAGGAGTTGCTTCAGGTAGCCGAGGATGAAGTCGATGTTGAGGCTCCGCTCGTGGGCCTCGTCCACGATGATCGTGTCGTAGGCCGTGAGGAGGCGGTCCCGCTGGATCTCGGCCAGCAGGATGCCGTCGGTCATCACCTTCACCAGGGTCCGGTCGCTCACCCGGTCGGTGAAACGGACGGCGTAGCCGACGGCCCCGCCGACCTCGCTCCCGAGCTCCTCGGCGACCCGCTCGGCCACCGCCCGGGCGGCCAGGCGGCGGGGCTGGGTGTGGCCGATCATGCCCCGCACGCCCCGGCCGACCTCGAGGCAGATCTTGGGCAGCTGGGTGCTCTTCCCCGACCCCGTCTCGCCGGCCACGATCACCACCTGGTGCTGGGCGAGAACGGCGGCGATCTCGTCCCGGCGCTCGCTGACCGGCAGGGCGGCGGGGTATCGGGGCGAGGGCACGCCGGCCCGCCGGTTCGCCACCCGCTGCTCGGCCGTCTCCACGGCGGTGGCGATCTCCTCCAGGAGCGCCCGCCGGGCGGCGTCGTCCTTCAGCCCCCGGGCGCGGTCGAGCCGGCGGCGGAGGCGGTCCTGGTCCCGGGCCGTGAGGGCGGGCAGGCGGGCGGAAAGGGCGGCAGGGTTCGGCGTCAAAGGGGGAGGGTCCGCGCCCGCCCGGTGGCGGGAGACGGGCCGGTACCCAGTATCGCGGCCCGGCCGTCCGATCGAACCGGCGTTCTTTTCCGACACCCGTCGGTCCGGAATGCATGCCGGTTCGGAATCGGGCCCGTACGGGAGCGCGGGCGCGCTCCCGTAACCTCGTCGGCCATGACTCCCGGATCATTGCTGGGCAACGCCGTCCGCCGGGTTGAGGACCCCGAGATCCTCCTCGGTCGGGCCACCTACGTCGACGACCTCGACATCCCCGGCGTCCTCCACCTCGCCTTCGTCCGCTCGACCGTGGCCCACGCCGAGCTCCGCTCGGTCGACACCGCCGGAGCGGCCGTCCTGCCGGGCGTGGCCGGCGTCTTCTCCGCCGCCGATCTCGACGTTCCCGTCGCCCCCGGGCTGATGGTGGTGAATCCGGACTTCGCCCGTCCGCCGCTGGCCAAGGGCCGGGTCCGTTTCGTGGGTGACATGGTGGCCGTCGTGGCCGCCGAGAGCCGGGCCGCCGCCGTCGACGCCGCCGAGCAGGTGGTCGTCGACTACGACCCGCTGCCGGCCGTGGTCGACCCCGAGACGGCCGCCGAACCGGGCGCGCCGCCGCAGTTCCCGGTGGTCGGGACCAACCTCGCCGCCGGCAGCCGCGAAGCGGGCGACGACGATCCGTTGGCCGGGGCCGAGGTCGTCGTGCGGAGCCGGTTCGAGAACCAGCGGATGGCCGTCCTGCCGATGGAGGGAAATGCGATCGCGGTCATCCCCGGCGACGCCCTGACCGGGGATCGGGGCGCCGGACACGACCTCACCGTCTACGTCGCCACCCAGATGCCCCACGGCTGGCGGAACCAGGCCGTCCAGATGTTCGGCCTCGACCCCGCCCGCCTCCGGGTCGTCGCCCCCCACGTCGGCGGCGCCTTCGGCGGAAAGGCGGGAGTGGCGCCCGAGCACGCCGTGGCGGTGGCCGTCGCCCGGCGGCTCGGCCGGCCGGTCAAGTGGGTCGAGACCCGGTCCGAGAACCTCGTGGCCATGCCCCACGGCCGGGGCCAGGTGCAGTACGTCGAGCTCGGCCTGCGGCGCGACGGGACGATCGTGGGGCTGCGGTGTCGCATCATCGGCGACGGCGGCGCCTACGCCGGGTTCGGCGGCGGCCTGGCCGGGTGGACCACGAAGCTCATGGCGCAGGGGCCGTACGCGATCCCCCGGATCGGCTACGACGTCGCCACCGTCGCCACCAACACCACCCCCATGGGGGCCTTCCGCGGCGCCGGCCGGCCGGAGGCCACCGCCTTCCTGGAGCGGATCCTCGACATGGCCGCCGATGAGTTGGGCCTCGACCCGGCCGAGATCCGCCGCCGGAACTTCCTTGCCCCCGAAGGGTTCCCGCACCGGACGCTGATGGGGGCCACCTACGACAGCGGCGACTACGACGCCGCCCTGACCGAGGCCCTCCGCATGGCCGGTTACGACGGCCTGCGAGCCGAGCAGGCGGAACGCCGTCGCCGGGGCGACCGGCTCCTCCTCGGCATCGGGCTGGCGGCCTACGTCGAGGTCACGGCCGGCGGCAACAATCAGGAGTGGGGTGCGGTGGAGGTCCACGCCGACGGCACCGTCACCGTCAAGGCCGGCACGTCGGCCCACGGCCAGGGCCACGCCACGGCCTTCGCCATGTTGGTCGCCGACCGGCTCGGGGTGCCGTTGGAGGCGGTGCGGTATGTGCAGTCCGACACCGCGCTGGTGCCGACCGGTGGTGGCACCGGCGGTTCCCGCTCGCTGCAGATCGGCGGGAGCGCGGTGGCGGGGGCGGCCGACGCCGTGCTGGCCGCCGGCCGGGCCATGGCCGCCTCGCTGCTCGAGGCGGCCGAGGGCGACATCGTCGTATCCGAAGGCGGCGGCCTCGGCGTGGCCGGTGTCCCGGCCCGGGCGCTGTCGTGGGCCGAGCTGGCCACGGCCGGCGAGAAGCGGGGCACGCCGCTCATGGCGGAGCAGGACTTCGCCCAGCCCGGGGCGACGTTCCCCTTCGGCGCCCACGTGGCGGTGGTGGAGGTCGACTCGGAGACCGGCCTGGTGCGGCCCGTCCGCCACGTAGCGGTCGACGACTGCGGACGGGTGCTCAATCCGCTGCTCGTCGA
This sequence comes from Actinomycetota bacterium, assembly GCA_030838785.1. GTDB lineage: Bacteria > Actinomycetota > Acidimicrobiia > IMCC26256 > BP-133 > BP-133. Next base: position 2,936 of record JAUZEY010000284.1, read on the forward strand.
GGGCCAGCAGCACGGCGGCATCGCCCAGGGGATCGGCCAGGCGCTGTGGGAAGCGATCGCCTACGACGCCGATGGCAACCCGCTCACCGCCACGCTGGCCGACTACGGCCTGCCGAGCGCGGCGGAGTTCCCGTCGTTCGAGACGGCCGGCACCGAGACGCCCACGCCGCACAATCCGCTCGGCGCCAAGGGGATCGGCGAGTCGGGCACGGTGGGGTCGATGCCGGCCGTCCAGAACGCCGTGATCGACGCCCTGAGCCACCTCGGCGTGCGCCACGTCGACCCGCCGCTCACGCCGGAGCGGGTCTGGCGCGCCATCCGGGCCGCCGCCGACGGAACGCTTCCGTCGCCGTGGAGCGAACCCCCGGCGCTGTTCGAAACGCTGCCTCGCCGGGACGGCGAGGGCGCGTCGCAAACCGAGGAAGCAGACCTCTGAGCATCGCCGCAGGTCGCAGGGTCGAGCCCCGGAATCATGGCGGAGGCTGCGTCAACGAGGCAGGAACGCCATGAGATATGTCGAAATTGTGACAGGCCGAGCACGGCAGCGTGGTATCGGGGGGAATCACGAAGCGAGTGCTCGTCAAAAGAGCCAGACCCACCTCGGAGTAACGGCGTTCCACTGGAGCTCCGGTGTGGTGTCGGCCTCGCGGCCTCGACGCCCCGGAAGGTACGGGGGAACGCCGCCGAGGTGGGTCGGGCTCAACTCCCGCCGAACGAGATGCGCGGGAAGGCGGGAAATGTGCGGGTCCCGCCCGGAAACGGCGGGGGGCCGAATTCGGGCGGGGGACCTGCACTAGGGAGCTTCACCTGCCTCCCCTGAGGCTCGGGAGCTTCACCTGCCTCCCCTGATTCGGCGCTACCCGCCGCGCCGGTGCACGGAGACGGCGAAGTCCCCGCCGGGTGACCAGGGCCTGCGGTCCCAGGTGGCGAATCGCTCCGCCAGTTCGAGGCCGGCGGCGGCAGCCAGCTCGTCGTAGTGCTCCACGCTCAGGCGCCCGGGAGTGACCTGGAAGCCGGCCACCATCAGGCCACCGGGTCGAAGGTGCCGGGCGACCTGTCCGACGACGGCGCCCTCGGTGCCCGGCACCACGAAGATCATCACGTTGCCGGCCATCACGACGGCGTCGAACTGGCGACGCCCGTCCGCGTCGGAAAGCTCGAAATCCGACAGATCGGCCAACACCCATTCCAGCTCCGGCGCCTTGGCCCGGGCGGCCGACAGCATGCCCGGGTCGGCGTCGAGGCCGACGACGTCGAGACCGCGGCGGGCCAGCTCGATGGCCACCCGCCCGGTGCCGCACCCGGCGTCGAGCACGGAGCGGACCCCGAGGGCCTCCACGAACGTCGCTTCGCCGTGCATGTCGACGCCGGAGGCGGAGATGGCGGCGAAGCGGCGGTCGTAGTCCCGGCCCCGGGCGTCGTCGGAGACGCCCCAGGGGCCGGGTGCGAGCGGCGGCTCAGGACTCAGCGGAGCCCTCCCCGGCATCGGGATCGAAGTCGAGGGACAGGCTGTTGATGCAGTAACGCAGCCCGGTGGGGTTCGGCCCGTCGTCGAAGACGTGCCCGAGGTGCCCCCCGCAGCGCTTGCAGAGGACTTCGGTGCGGGTCGTGAAGTGGCTCTTGTCGACCCGGCGCTCGATGTTCTCCTCGTCCTCGGGCTTGAAGAAGCTCGGCCAGCCGGAGCCGGAGTCGAACTTGGTGCCCGACGAGAAGAGCACGGCGCCGCAGCCGGCGCAGCGGTAGGTGCCGTCGTCGTGGTTGTGGACGTACTTGCCGGAAAACGGCGGCTCGGTGCCCGCCTTGCGCAGCACCTGGTACTGGCTGGGCGAGAGTTCCTGGCGCCACTCCTCGTCGGTCGTCTTGACTTCCGGACTCATCGTTCCTCCGTCATCGGATGGGGTCGTGCCTGTTCGGTCTCGGACGGGATCCGTTCGTTTCATTCCGACGCTGGTGCGCCGAGGGCGGCGAGGAAGGCGTCGGGGTCCTCGAGGCTGACCGCGAGGTGGCGGAGCCGGACCGGAAACCCGGCCACGAAGGCCCGGACGGGCTTGGTGAGCTCGATGGCGACGATCCCGTCCGGGGCCCCGTTGACGAGCCACCGGCCGTTCCAGCCGTGGGCGCCGGCGGTGAGGGGGATCCGGGGCGGTTTTCCGGGCCCGGCCCGGGCGACCAGGCGGCGGGGGATCCGGGCCGAGAAGGCCCAGCCGAGGCGCATGTGGATCGAGTCGTCGTCGAGCTCGACGAAGGAGTGCGACGGCGAGATGAGCAGCCCCCGGAAGAGGATGCCGTTGCCGGACGAGAACCGGATGGGGAATCTGAGGGCCTGGGCCACGAGCCCCATGCTGTCACGCCCGACACCGAGATTTTCATAGCCACCGCCGGTCCCGCTCGCTATCATCTGCACGATCATGCAGATGTTCAGGTCTCAGCGGCCGATTGAGGAGTCCCGGTGAGCACGGCCGAGGCGGCGCAGCCGGCTGCCGCGCCCCCCGAGGTCACACCCCTCGACGGGTGCGCCGTCCGGATGGTCGACCCCGCCCGGGTGGCCGACACCCGCCGCCGCCTCCTCGACATCGAGGAGTCCGAGCGCCTGGCGGTGATGTTCCGGCTCCTCGGCGACCGCAGCCGGGTGCGGATCCTCTTCGCCCTGGCCGCGGCGGG
>JAUZEY010000457.1 GCA_030838785.1 Actinomycetota bacterium
CGACCCCGTCGAGCAGGTCGAGCAGGCGCCTCAAGCGGCGGTCCATAGCGAAACTGTACCACGTACCGTACCGCAGCACGGCCCCGCTACTTGGCCCCACCATCGGCCGGTGGGCCGGGCATTCAGGGGAAGGTGACCCAGGCCGAAACTGGCGCATGTCCTCGGCGTATCCCAACGACGGGTGAGCGCCATCGAGCACTCGCCGGACGTCCAGGTCTCGACGCTGCGCGCCTATCTGGACAGGCTTGGCTTCGGACTGGAGATCGCCGCACTGAGCCCGACCGGCGAACGAATCCCACTGCGACTCGGCGAGTCCTGAGCCGGCGCGATCGGCGCGATCACCGCGAATCTGGTCCGGTCGGCCCTGTGGCCGGTCGCACCATCAATTCTGGGTATGAGCCGGGTCCTCGCGAGGTGCTTAATGGGAGTGGTCACCGGTCGGCGGCTACGAGAGGCGGTCGTGGCCCCCAGCGCGGGGCTACCCGGCAGCAGGTTCAGCCGACCTTCAATGACCACCCCTCCGGACCACAAGTGCCCGCAGGATGCTCGAGTGCCAACGCGAGGAGAAGGTCGTGGCGGAGGAAACGGCGTCGAAGGGTCGGTCGTCGGCCAAGCGGGCGTTGGCTGCGCTGGCGGTGGGGCTCGTTTTTGCCGGTGCGGCGGCCTGTTCCTCGACCGGCACGAAGACCGAAGTCAAGGGAGAGGTGATCAGTAGGGATCCCAACCTGGGCGCGCCGGATGCGGCCGTGTCCCAGTTCCGGCTCGGCGAACGGGCTTCGTACGGGCAGGGTCCGCTGCTGCTGCGCTAGCCACCACCGAACGGGAGCCTCCTGACCATCCCTCGACGAGGTCAGGAGTGGAGGACAGGGATCTTCCGGGAGCCGATCTCGGCGTGCTTGGTGACGAGGGGAATGCCGAGCAACTCGGCGAGCTCTAGAGCGGCCCAGGTGTCGACGTCAGCGGTCTCGGCCGGCGCACGGAGCACGGAGTCCATGGCCAGCGCCCGCACGGGGAACCATTCGCGGACAAGGCGTTGGAGTTCCGCGTAGTCGGCAGCGGCGCGCGCCGGGCGGCCTTCGTGGAGGACCACGAGGAACTCTGCGAGCAGGAGGGTGGCGGCGTCGAGCGCCACGTACTCGGTGACGTCGTGGCGCAGCCCCTCGACGATGCCGGCGGCGGTGAGCAGCCCGCCCGGGTCAGCGACCGCGGTGGCGTACATCTGGTTTCGCCGCTCCCGCGCCCGTCGATGCCCTGGCGGAACGGCGGGTCTTCACCGTCTCCATCGTTGCCTGATAACGGTCTTCGGAGACGGGTGCTCGAGCCTCGACACGATCACTCAGCTCCCGAGGGGTCAGGAGCGCAGCCGTCCGCCGGAGCGCCTGGCGCATCCACTCCTGCGCGCTCACGCCCTCCCGCTCGGCCTGTTCGGCGAGGCGGGCGACGACCTCCGGCTCGATACCCTTCACGCTGACGTCCATGCCGCGATGGTACCACCATGGTCCCAGGATCGCAACCGAGATGGGGGCGAAGCCGGCCCCCCCGCCAAGACGCCCGGTCCGCGTAGCAGCGCCCCTCCAGCCCACGGCGCACACCCACTCCGCAGGCGAGCTCCGGTCGACGGCGACGAGGGCCGGCCATCCGTCGAGCTGCCTCGGGAAGAGAGGGGGACCGAGGTTGCAGCCCGTTCGTTTGTAACCCATTTGTCTATTTCTGGGCGCAAGCAGGTGTTCGCTGGGGGTCAGCGGCACTGCAACCGAGACAGCGCACTGACGGGCGCCTCCCTTGTCGGCCAACACCCCGGCCGTTCCAGGGGGACGAAGGAGGAAGGCATGCGCAAGCTGCTCACCATGCTGGCAGGCGTCACCCTGGCCGTCGGCCTGGCCGCGCCGGCGTGGGCGGACACCGCCCAGAAGCCGGCCGACCGGCCGATCACGGCCTCCGGCGACCGCGGTCACTCCGGCGGCCGCGGCGGGGGGCGCGGCGGGGGCCGGGACTCCGGCCGAAGTCGCCGCGGCTCCGACCGTACCGGCTTCGACCGTTCCCGCCGCGACGACCGGTACGGTTCCTACCGCGACCGCTACGACTACCGCGGCTCCTACTACGACCGCTACGACGACGGCTGCGGGTACGGATACGGATACGGGTACTACGGCTGCAACGACCCCTACGGCTACCGCTACGGATTCAACGCGTCCGCTCCGGGTGCCGATACGACGAGCGCGACTCCGTCCCCGTCCGGCGGGTACGGGGACCGCGGGTCCGAGGAGAGGCCGACGCGCTTCGGCTCCGCTTCGGACGATCCTCCCGGTGAGGGCCGGTCGCACTACGACAAGCTCCACCACAACGACGACGACATCCTGTTCTGACGCCACGCCGTGTTGACGGTACCGGCGCCTTTGCCCCCTGTGGGCAAGGGCGCCGCCGTCGGCGCCCGAGCCGGTATCAGCCCGGGGTAGGGGGGCGTCAACCGAGGGGCATCACCGAGGAGAGCAGCTCGAGCTCGACGCGCCGCCGCTCATCCTCCGGGCAGACCGTGTCGTCGACGAGGAACTGGCGCAGGCCGAGGGCCCCGCACAGGTCGGCCAGGGCGGCGTCGTAGACGGCCAGCATCCAGGCGTCCGCATCGGTACCGGTGTCGACCTCGTGGCGCTGGTCGCGGCTACGGATGCCGGTGGCGGCCGACCGGACCCTGTCCAGCCGGGCTTGGACCCGGGTCACGCGGGCGGTCAGTCGGGCGACGGTGTCGCCGCCCTCGCCGGAGGCGCAGCGTTGGTCCGCTTCGAGACCGTGGACAAGGAGGACGGCCCGAACCCGGTCGTGGTGGGCGGTCATCCCGCCCGCCCTGCCTGCGGTTGGCGGCGACCCGACGCTGTGCTCATCTGTCTCCCGGTCGGTTCTCCCCAGTTCGGGGAGGCGCCACCAGGGTCTGGAGCAACGCCTACTGTCGGTCACCGTCGACTCCATGATACCGGTGAGCGTCGCCGTCGCCACGGTTGCCAACCGGGAAGGACGGGAGAGGGCCGGTGGGTGCGTGACTCCCAGGCGGGCGAGACCCGGTCTGCCGCGGCCCCCTGACCGCCTGCCGGGCCATAACCCGCTCGATCCGATGCGAGACGGCGAGCTGGAGGATCGACAACAAGCCCTTTGTCTCGCTCACCGCCCTTGACGCTTTCCGTCGACGACGACGCGTTGCCTGAAGGAGAGCCGTTGCCGGCGGGCAATGGCGACGACTGATCAGGTCAGCCGGGCGGCGGCGAAGGCCAGCGCCGACAGGGCGCCGGCCGTTCCTGCCAATGTGATGGCCAGCTGGCGGCCCTGAGCGGTGAGGGCCGTTTGCAGCTCGCCCCTGAAGGCCGCCATGAGCTTGTGTTCCAAGGCTTCGGAGCGCAGGTCGATACGCTGCTCGAGCGCTCCGAACCGGAGGTCGAGATGCTGCCCAAGCGTTTCGAATCGCTGGTCGACGGCATCGAATCGCTGGTCGATGGCATCGAACCGCAGGTCGAACCGCAGGTCGAGGCGCTGCTCGAGGGCGTCGAGGTCGCGTTTCATGGCGACGTCGGCCCAGCCGATCGGCGGGAGGTGTTCCATCAGGGTCGTGGCCGCGTCGGCGCC
>JAUZEY010000360.1 GCA_030838785.1 Actinomycetota bacterium
GACGTCGTTCCTCACGCTGGTCGAGCCGGAGGGCGGCGACGTGGACATCACCGCCGCTGACCTCCTCGTCTCCGTCGGCCGGGGGATCGGCAGCCAGGACAACATGGACGACGTGCAGGAGCTGGCCGACGCCATGGGGGCGCCGCTGTCGGCCTCCCGGCCGGTCACCGACCTCGGGTGGCTGCCGAAGACCCGCCAGGTCGGCAAGTCGGGCCTCAAGGTGAAGCCCAAGGTGTACCTGACCTTCGGCATCTCGGGGGCGCCGGAGCACCTCGAGGGCATGCGGGACGCGGAGCTGATCATCGCCTGCAACACCGACGCCGCCGCCCCGATCTTCGACGTCGCCCACTACGGCACGACCCTCGACCTGTTCGATCTCGTCCCGGCTTTGACCGACAAACTCGGCTGAGAGCGTGAACTGCCCCTTCTGCGCCTTCGAGGGACCACCCCGCATGCTGCACGCCCACCTCGGCGAACAGCATGCGGAGGCCGTCCGCTTCGAGGACCGGGGCGAGCAGTGGTTCTACGCCCTGGAGTGCCCGATCTGCGGTGACGGCTACGAGCGCCAGATCAAGCCCCGGGGCCGGGACCCGGGCTTCGTCGAGGAGTTCTCGGCCCAGATCCGCCTCGTCGCCTTCGACATGCTGGTGAACCACCTCCTCGGCGAGCACGAGGCGATCCTCCCGGGGGACACCCCCGGACCCCCGGGCGAGCTCCCTCCCGACAACGAGCCCGAACCTGAACAACCCGCCCCCATGGGGGACGCCCCGGTGCCCGTCTGGCTGGCGGAAGCCCGCCGGGCCAAACACGAGAACGGCAGCTAGGAGGACAGCGTGGCCACGGTCAGCAACTGCGATCTCCCCGACGACCTGTACTACGTGGTGGAGAAACACGTCTGGGCCCGGCACGAGGACGGCGTCGTGACCGTCGGGCTGACCGACGTGGCCCAGAACCTGGCCAAGGGCATCATCTCCGTCAGCCCGAAGAAGGTCGGCCGCACCGTCGAGGCGGGCAAGAGCGTGGCCACGGTGGAGAGCTCGAAGTGGGTGGGGCCGGTGCCCTGCCCGGTCAAGGGCGAGATCATCGAGATCAACCAGGCGGCGGTGTCGGACCCGGGCCTGGTGAACCGGGAGCCCTACGGCGCGGGGTGGATCGCCCGGGTCCGGCCCGAGGACTGGGCGACGGATTCCGCCGGGCTGGCCACCGGCGAGGCGGGCATCGCCGCCTACGCCGCCTTCCTCGAGCAGGAAGGGATCAGCTGCGGCGGGCAGTAGGAAAGAGCACACATGGCAGAGCAGAACTGGTTCGGCTGCGTCATCCCCGAGGACCTCCTCTACGACCTCGGGCGCGACGTATGGGTTCGTCCTCTCGAGGATGGTCAGGTGGAGTGCGGCATGACCGACGTGGCCCAGACCCGCTGCGGCCGCTTCGTCGGTGTGTCGTGGAAGCACCCCGGCAAGCAGGTGAAGCAGGGCCGGCCGATGGCCGTCATCGAGAGCGCCAAGTGGGTCGGCCCGTTCCCGGCCCCCCTGTCGGGCCAGATCACGGCCGACAACCGGCTGGCGTTCGAGGACGACGTCGCCGTGGCCAACCGCGATCCCTACGGGGCGGGCTGGCTCATCCGCCTCCGGCCCGACGACTTCGAAGGCGAAAGCGGCCATCTGGTCGACGGCGCCGCCGCCTTCGAGCACTACCGAACGATCATCGAGGAAGAAGGCATTCGATGTTTCCGTTGTGAGGAATGACGAGCCGCGGCAGGATTGTTACGACAACAGTCGAGAGGGGTCAGGCCAATGGATGACAACGGCAACGGCAACCGGCAGAAGCGCATGGCGATGGTGTGCTGGAGCAGCGATCTGGACCGGGTGTGGCCGGTCATGATCCTGGCCACCACGGCGGCCGCCTCAGGCCTCCACGTCGACGTGTTCTTCACGTTCTGGGGCCTGCGGGTCCTGCAGAAGAACGACAAGCGGGTGACGGGGCAGAACTGGATGCAGAAGGGCGAGTCCCTCGTCGACCGGGGCGGGACGGACCACCTCAAGCTGGGCAAGATCCACTTCGGCGGCGCCGGCACCACCATGATCAAGAAGCTGGCCAAGTCGTACAACGTGGCCACTCCCACCGAGCTGCTCGGCATGGCCCAGGACCTCGGTGTGAACCTCTACCCCTGCCAGATGACGATGGACCTCTACGGCTTGACCAAGGAGGACTTCATCGACGGCCTCGGGTCTCCGATGGGCGCGGCCAGCTTCATCGACATGGCCGCCGACGCCGACATCACCATGTTCATCTAGTAGGTCGCGATCGCATCCACGAAGGCGCCGGCACTGAGCTGGAGTTCCAGCCGGGCCGGCGCCTTCGTCCCGCGGAAGAACACCTGGATCCCGTCCGCCCGCCAGGTGACGAACGCCTCCGGATCAAACGGGCTGCCGAGCGCCGCCACGAGTTTGCCGTCGGGCCCGGTGGCCACCGTCACCGCCCGTTCGCCGTGGTGGCACAGGGTGACCAGGTCGGAGGAGAAGGAGGTCTCGGGCGGCGGCCCGGCCAGCGGCTCCGCCCGGGCGGACGGGCGCCGCTTTCGCTCGGGGGCACTGCCCATACTGTCGTTGGCGAGGGGCATCAGATGCCGAGGAACGCTTTACCCTCGGCCGAGATCCGGTCCGGGGACCAGGGCGGCTCGAAGACCAACTCGGTCTGCACGTCGTCGAACGGCAGCGTGCCGGCGACCTCTTTGATCGCCGACTCGATGAGCGGGCCGAGGCCGCAGGCCATCGTCGTCAACGTATAGGAGATCGTGACCGTGCCGCCGTCGACGGTGACGCCACAGATCAGGCCGAGGTCGACGATGTTGACCCCCAGCTCGGGGTCGATGACCGCCTTCAAGGCGGCGCGGACCTCCGCCTCGGTCAGCGGGCCACCGGGGCTCGGAGAGCTGTCTGGCGATGGAGTTCGTCGGACATGACGCCCCGCAGGATGTCGATGGCTTCGATCACCTTCGGGTGCCGGAGCGAGTAGACGACGTTGTTGCCCTGCCGCTCGGCTTCCACCAGACCCCGGTCACGGAGCACGGCGAGATGCTGCGACGTGTTGGACTGCGGCGCCTCGATGAGCTCGCACAGCTCGGTGACGGTGTAGCGCCCGTCGCGCAGCGCATACAGGAGCAGCAGGCGCTTCGAGTCGTTGAGCGCCTTGCACATGCTGGCGACCAACTCGTCGAGCTCCTGCCGGAGGAGCGAATCGATAGGTGCCAACGAAGTCACCTCCGACCCCGAGGGGCGAACCGGGAATTTCCACTATAAGCCAGGCAATTTGATTTCCCCAAGGCGAGGTCATATTTTTTCACACAGAGATTCGTCGATGCAAATATGCAGGATTGCGTAAACAGATCTTCATCTGGACGTGTCGTCGGAGGCGACGGCGACGGCCCCCTCGACCAGCTCGACCAGGGCCGCACCGGCCGGGGAGAGGCCGGCGCTGTCGTCCTCGTGGCGCCGCCCGGCCAGGCCGGCGGCCACGAGCCCGTTGAGGCGCTCCCAGACTGCCAGGCGGGGAAGGCCCGTCTCGACGCAGAGCTCGGCCAGCGCCGTGTCGCCCCCGGCCATGCGCCGGAGCATGGCGTAGGACAGGGGGTCGCCGGCCGCCCGCAGCGCGGCCAGCGCCAGGTCCCGGACCACAATTGCCGGGTCGCCGGCCGCATCGGCGGCCGGGTCCGGCGCCGGCCGCTCGGTATAGGCGAAGCCGTCGTACCGGGCGGCGGCCGCGGCGATGTCGGCCAGCCGGGCGGCAAGGGCCCGGCCGAGGACCGTCGGATCGACACCCACGGACGCTCAGCCCTCCGGAGGCGGCTCGGCCTCGGCCGCGACCGGGGCGGGGCGGCGGGCGGCGAGGGCGTCGCGGTCGAGGGCGGCGTCGAGGAGCTGGACCACGTCGAGGACGGCCATCGTCGCCTCGTTGCCGGTCGTCTTGGCCGCGTCGGTGTACATCGTCATGTCCTTGGGGCAGGCCACGACGAAGGTGTCGACGCCCACGGAGACCGCTTCCTTGATCCGGTTCTCGCTCGGGCGCTCGGTGAGGTTCGAGTCGTCCATCCAGATCCGCCCGCCCCCGGCGCCGCAGCAGAACGTGTTGTCCTTGTTGCGGGGCATCTCGGCCACCGTGCAGCCCAGGCCCGAGAGCAACCGGCGGGGAGCGTCGGTCACCCGGTTGTAGCGGGCGAGGTAGCAGGGGTCGTGGTAGGTCACCGTGCGACCGAGCGGCTTCACCGGGATCGTCCCGTCCTCCACGAGCGAGGCGAGCAGCTCGGTGTAGTGGAGGACGGGCTTGTCGAGGCCGAACTCGGGATACTCGTTGCGCAGCGTGTTGAGGGAGTGGGGGTCGGTCGTGATGATCTCGTCGAAGGACGCCTTGGCGAAGGCGGCCATGTTCTGCTCGACGAGCATCTCGTAGAGACCCTCCTCGCCGACCCGGCGGACGTCGTTGCCGGAGTTGCGCTCGTCCTCGTAGAGGATCCCGAAGTCGACCCCGGCGTCGTTGAGGATGGTGGCCAGCGTGCGGGACAGGCCGGCGACGCGCTCGTCGAAGCTGGCGTAGTCACCGACGAACCACAGGTACCGGACGGGCTCCTTGCGGGCGTCCTTCAGTTTGAACTCGAGGCCCTTGGTCCACCGGGACCGCTGCCGGGACGACTTCCCGAAGCTGTTGCCCTGGGTGGCCAGGTTCTGGAGGGCGTCCTGCAGGCTCGGCTCCATGGCCCCGTCGTCGACCAGCGCCCGGCGCAGCTGGACGATGGTCGACACGTGCTCGATGCCCACCGGGCAGGCCTCGACACAGGCCATGCAGGTGGTGCACGACCACAGCGTCTTCTCCTTGATGACGTCGCCGGCCAGCCGGGTGTCGCCGTTGCCCGACAACGGTCCGGTGGGGGACGGGCGGTGCTCCCAGTCGAGCAGCGTGTGGAGCCCCGACTGCTGGTCGACCCACTGCCGCAGGTCGAGGACGAGGTCGCGGGGCGACAGCGGCCCGCCCGCCACCTGGGCCGGGCAGGCCACGTGGCAGCGCCCGCATTTGGTGCAGGCGTCGAGGTCGACGAGCTCCTTCCAGGTGAAGTCGCCCACGGTGCGGTAGCCGACGTGGTCGGAGTCGGGCGCCGCCTTCGGCAGGTGCCGGGCCGACGCCGGGTCGTGCACGGTCAGGTTGGCCACGTCGACGACCATGTGCATGGCCTTGGAGATCGGGATGTAGGCCACGAAGACCAGCGCCAGGACGGCGTGCGTCCACCACGTGGCCAGGCGGAGGTGTTCGGCGTTGGCCGCTCCCAGGCCCAGGCCGCTGAACGCCTTGGCCAGCGCCCAGCCCACCGGCGACCACACCTCGAAGGACGGGAAGCGGGAGGCGTCGATCCGGAACCCCTCCTGCAGGAAGCCCGTCACCAGTACGGCCATGAGGAACCAGGCGAAGAGGGCGTCACCCTTCTTCAGCGCCGAACGGGAGTAGCCCTCCTCGGGCTTCTCGGCCCGGGTGTAGTCGAGCTGGGGCGGGTGGGTGGCCCGGCGCCCGATGAGGTAGGCCAGCCCGACGATGGCGCCGAGGCCCATCACGTCGAGGACGATCGAATAGACGAGGTAGAAGGGCCCGTGGAAGAAGTGGATCTCGTGGCCGACGACCTTGTCGGTGATCGGGGCCAGGATGTCGCTGTCGATCGTGAGGATGACCGTCCCGATGAACAGCGTGATGAAGCCCCAGAAGACGAAGAAGTGGGCCAGGCCCGCCTTGCGGTCGCGCTTGGAGACCGTGGAGTTGGAGGCGATGGCGGCCAGCGACGTCTGCAGCGGGCGGGACCGGGCCAGCTGCCGGCCGGCGGCGACGAGTTCCGGCTTCCGGGCCCGGGTCTGCTCCCAGAGCTCCCGCCACCGGCCGATGGCCCGGCCCCGGCGGTACTTCCTGACCCGCTTCCAGGCGTAGTCGGCGAAGGCCAGGGTCGCCGCCGCGGCCAGTACGTAGAACAGGATCTTGGCCGCCCCGTGAACGTGCGAGAAGACCTCGCGGGTCTGTTCGACCGCCAGCGCCGATGCCCCCCTCATGCGCTTCTCCTTCCGGGGGGCACCCCCGTACCCCCGGGTCGAACGGGCGTTGAGCCTGTGGTCTAGCCCGCTCTCGCCTGCGATGGACGGATCAGGAGCCGTTCGGCCTGCTCCACCAGCGAGGTGCACATCAGTTCGCAGAGCGGGGGCAGGCTCGGATCGATGGTGCGGTACTGCACGGTGCGGCCCTGCTTCTCCCGGCCGACCAGCCGCCCGGCGCTCAGGCGGGAGAGATGCTGCGACACGTTGGGTGCGGCGATGCAGAGCGCGTCGGACAGCTCGGTCACCGTCATCGGCTCCCGCTCGAGCAGCAGGGCCAGGATCCGCAGCCTGGTCGGGTCGGACAGCAGGGCGAAGCGACGGGCCGCCTCGTCGATCAGAGCATCCGGCACCGTCACGGGGCCGAGGCTATCGAACACTTGCGCATCTGCGCAAGGACTCATCTACCGCCCACGTCAGTCCGGGACGAGGAGGTAGAGCTGGCCGCCGTCGGACACGGTGGGGTAGGTGGCGATGTCGGTGTCAGCCGGCCCGCGGAGGCGCTGACCGGTGGTGACGTCGAACTGGCTTCCGTGCCGGGGGCAGGTGACGACGCCGCTCTCCATCTCACCCTCCGACAGCGTCGCGCCGGCGTGGGGGCAGCGGTCGGCGCAGGCGTGGAAGCCGCTCCCCACGTGGTACACGGCCACGGGCTCCCCGGTGCCGGCCGGTTCCTTGTGGACGCAGCCGAGCCGGCCGGCGGCGTCGTTGAGGGCGAACAGGGGCACTCGGCGGCCCCGGCGGGGGGCACCGGCGGCCAGACGCTTGCGGAGGGCGGCGGCCAGGGCCCCCCGGTTGGCCACCACGTCGCAGCCGGCCCGCTCGGCCGCCAGCCACCGCTCGCGGTCGGGCAGGCCGAGGTGCCCGGCCACCAGCGCGTCCGGCCACCGCCCGCGCACGTCGACCAGGGCGTCGTACGCGCCCGGGGCGTCGAGGTCGACCACGACCACCGCCGGGGTCTCGGCCGGATCGGCGGCGTCGGGGCGCCGGGCGGTCAGGCCGTGCTCGCCCGCCAACGAGTCGAGCGCCCGGACCACCTTGGGGTCGGCCGTCCACAACAGGAGAAGAGGGGAGGAACCCATGCTCACAGCGGAGCGTACCGGCCCGGAGCCGGTCCCCGTCAGTGGCCCCCGCCGGTCAGCAGCGCCCCGGCGGCGATGATCACGCAGACGGTCAGGCTGAGCCCCAGGTAGAGGCGGTCGCGCTTGCGCCAGAACAGGAATGCCGACATGAGCAGCTGGAGGATCGGGGTGGCGACGAGGATGATCACCCCGACCGCGGCCAGCGCCCGCGGGTCGAGATGGGGCAGCAGCCGGAGCGCCTCGCCGACCGACAGCCGCTCGGCGCGGTGGGACCGGTCCTGGCCCACGATCCACGGCAGCGCCACGGTGAGGAGGACGGCGGCGGCGACGACGCCCGTCCGCAGGATGGCGGCGATGCGGGCCTCGAGCTGGCGGGTCTCCTGCTGGCGCGAGCGCTGCTCGCCCTCGCTGCGCTCGTAGCGGCGGGCGGGGGCCAGGGGCCGGTCGACGCTCACCCGACCAGCCCCTTGTAGAGCATCTGGGCCACGATGACCGCCAGCACCACGACGAACCACGACCGGATCGTCGACGCCGCCACCTTCGGCAGGATGCGGGTGCCGACGCTGGCACCGGCCAGCACACCGAGGGCGATGGGGGCGACGAGCGAGACCAGCACCTGGCCCCGCTGCAGGTAGACCAGTGCGCTGGCCAGGCCGGTGATCCCGATCATGAAGTTGCTGGTGGCGGTCGAGACCTTGATCGGCAGGTCCATGGCCACGTCCATGGCCGGGACCTTGAGCGCGCCGCTGCCGATGCCGAGGAGCCCGGACACCGTCCCCGCTCCGAGCATCAGACCGAAGCCGAGCGCCGGGCGCTTGGGGGCGTAGCGGCGTTCCCGGGCCAGCGACGCGTCGTAGAA
>JAUZEY010000376.1 GCA_030838785.1 Actinomycetota bacterium
GGGATGGTGCCCCACGGCGGGGTGGCGGAGGAGATCCTCGCCCTCCACGACGCCGGCCTCCCGGCCGAGGACGCCCTGGCCGCCGGTTCCTGGGCCGCCCGCCGCTGGCTCGGCCACCCCGGCCTCGAGGAGGGCGCCCCCGCCGACTTCGTCGTCTACGCCGCCGATCCCCGGGCCGACCTCGCCGTCCTGCGGTCGCCCGTCCGCATCGTGCTGCGGGGTCGGATCCTGGCGTGAACGGCGTCGGTTCGAGGCGGGCGCTGCCGCGGGCGCTGATCCTGGCCGTCGCCGCGGTCCTCTCGCTGCCGGCGGTGATCCCGCTGGTGGTCCACAACGACTGCGGCGAGCCGGTGGTGCGCTCGGCGCTGCGGGACAAGTCGCACTACCACCACATCGAGGACCCGGCCGATCCCCGGTCGGCCCGGTCGATCGAGGTGCGGCGCTGCATCACCCGGGGCCGCAACCGCGCCTTCCTCAGCGCCGTGGAGCTGACCCCGGTGGTGGTGGCCGCCGCCTGGTTCCTGTTCCTGCGCCGGACGGAGCGATCGAGCCACGACCGGAGCGGAAAGGCGCGCCCGCGGTCGGAGTGACCGGGGAACTCAGCGGCGTTCGATGGCCTCCAGGACCAGGAGGAGCAGCACCGAGCCGAGGCCGGCGATGGCGATCGAGCCGAGATTGATGCCCGAGACCGTGCCCACGCCGGCCGCCCGGGCCAGCGCCCCGCCGATCAGCGCCCCCAGCACACCGACGACGATGCGGGGAATGCACCCCCGGGCCTGCCGGGCGCCGGTGACCATCCCACCGACCAGCCCGGCCAGGAACCCGAGAACGATCCAGGACAGGAGACCCATCGTTGCCGCAGGCTAGGCGACCGCCCGTCCCGATCGGGTCAGCGGCGCGATCCGTCCGATCCAGTCGGACGGATCGCGCATCCGAACGGGCTGGATCCCGTCAGCCCGTCAACCGCAGCTGCTGACCCGGACGTGTATGACCCGGCCGGCCTGGTCCATCGAGGCGGCGAAGCGCACGAGCGTCGGCGACTGGCCCGAGCGCTGGAACTTCACCGTGACCCGGGGGCCGGACGGCGCGGTGACCTGCTCCACCCAGCCGCTGTTGGCCGTCGCCTTGGCGATCCTCAGCTCGGTGGGTGAGAGCCGCTCCACGTCGACGCTGCCGGCGTCGCCCGCACCGTGGTTCTGCGGCGCCTCGCCCATCTGCGGCGCCGGACCCTGGTCGGTGGCCGGGGCACCGCACGTGGACGACGACGACCCGCTGCTCCCGCCCGATCCCGAGGCGGGCGCGGTGGTGGCCGTGGAGCCGCCCCGGCCGGGGGCCGTGGTGGCGGTCGCGGCGGTGGTGTCGGTCGTGGCGGTGGAGCCCGTCCCCCCGCCGCTCGGGGCCGTGCTCGAGCCGGGCTGGGAACTGGCGCCCGATCCGGAGCCGGCCGCCGTGGACGACGTCGCCCCCTTGCCCGAGGACGTCGTCGTCGCCTTGGCCGGGGTGCCCTTGGCGCCCGACGGGGATGGGGGCGCGGCCAGGGCCGGCGAGATCGCCACCAGCCCCACGACGCCCGCAGCCAGCGGGAACAGGAATCGACGGTGCATGGCCGCCTCCTCAGTTGACGTGTGCATCTTTGCTAACAGTCGAACAGAATAACCCCATTTGAAACACCTGTAGCGCCAGTCACACCTTTCCTTCCGATGGCGGTCGGTGCCGGGGGCGGCCGGAAGGCCGGGGTACGGTCGGTCCGTGGCCGACCCGACCGTCCTCCTGAGCGAGCGTTTCGCCGGCGCGCTGGCGGCCCTCGACGAGAGTCTGCGGGGTGCCGACCCCGTCGTCCGCCGGTCGGACCGGGCCGACTACCAGGTCAACGGTTCGATGGCCCTGGCCAAGCGGACGGGCCGCCCACCCCGCGACCTGGCCCAGGATCTCGTCGACCGCGTCGAGCTGGCCGACATCGCCCTGCCGCTCGAGATCGCCGGGCCCGGCTTCATCAACGTCACCCTCCAGGACGCCTTCCTGGCCCGGGCCCTGGCCGAGACCGCCGCCGACCCCCGCCTCGGCGTCACGCCGGCCGCCACGACCGAGACGGTGGTCGTGGACTACTCCGCCCCCAACGTGGCCAAGGAGATGCACGTCGGGCATCTCCGCAGCACGATCATCGGCGACGCCCTGGTGCGGATCACGGAGTTCGTCGGCCACAAGGTCATCCGCCAGAACCACCTGGGCGACTGGGGCACGCCGTTCGGGATGCTCATCGAGCATCTCCTGTCGGTGGGCGAGACGGAGGCGGCCGAGGAGTTGTCGGTCGGCGACCTCGGCCGCTTCTACCAGGAGGCCCGGGCGGCGTTCGACGCCGATCCCGACTTCGCCGACCGGGCCCGGCGCCGGGTCGTCGAGCTGCAGGCCGGCGATCCGCAGACGCTCCAGCAGTGGCAGCTGCTGGTCGACGAGTCGTCCCGCTACTTCTCGTCGGTCTACGAGCGGCTCGGGGTGTTGCTCACCACCGCCGACCAGGCCGGCGAGAGCATGTACAACCCGTGGCTGGCCGACACCGTGGCCGAGCTCGACCGGCTCGGGCTCCTGGTCGAGAGCGACGGCGCCCTGTGCGTCTTCCCTCCGGGGTTCACCACCCGGGAGGGGACCCCGCTGCCGCTCATCGTCCGCAAGAGCGACGGCGGCTTCGGCTACGACGCCACCGACCTGGCCGCCATCCGCTACCGCCTGCGGGACCTCGGCGCCGACCACATCCTCTACGTCGTGGGGGCTCCCCAGCGGGAGCACCTCGAGATGATCATCGAGACGGCCCGCCTGGCCGGCTGGCTGGTGCCGCCGGCCCGGGCCGAGCACGTCGCCTTCGGCAGCGTCCTGGGCGCCGACCGCAAGATGTTCCGCACCCGGGCCGGCGGCAGCATCCGCCTCGTCGACCTGCTCGACGAGGCCGTCGAACGGGCGGCGCGGGTGGTGGCCGAGAAGGCCCCGGGGCTCAGCCCCGAGGCGGCGGCGGCGGTGAGCGAGGCGGTCGGGATCGGAGCGGTGAAGTACGCCGACCTGTCCAACGACCGGGTCAAGGACTACGCCTTCGACTGGGACCGCATGCTGGATTTCACCGGCAACACGGCCCCCTACCTGCAGTACGCCCACGCCCGGGTCCGGTCGATCTTCCGCCGGGCGGAGGCCGACGGGGTCGACGTGAGCTCGCTGGCCCCGGCCACGGAGTTCCAGCCCGCCGAGCGGCGCCTGGCGCTGGAGATCCTGTCCTTCGACGGGGCCGTCCACGGCACCGAGGCGGCGCTGCAGCCCCACCGGCTGTGCACCTACCTCTTCGACCTGGCCAGCGCCTTCACCGATTTCTACGAGAGCTGCCCGATCCTGCGGGCCGACACACCGGAGCAGCTCCGTTCCCGCCTGCTGCTGGCCGACCTCACCGCCCGGATCCTGGCCCAGGGCCTCGATCTGCTCGGCATCGGGGCCCCGGAGCGCATGTAGTCAGTCCCGCGGCACATCTGCATTCCGTCTGCACACCGTCTTCACAACTCCCCGTCATCGTGAGGGCATCGAGTTGCCACGACGCCTCGATTGCCCCGAGGAAGGGAGTGCAGTGATGAGCAGACGCATGTGGACGGGTCTTCTGGTGGGCCTGCTGGTCGCCATCGGTCTCGTCGCCGTCGGCGCCGGCGCCTACCACGCCGGTGAGCGGCACAGTGGGCCGGTGGCCACCGTCGTCCCCGGGACCAGCGTCGCGGCGCCGGACGGGACGGTCAGGGTCATCGGCTACGACCATTGGCGGGGCGGGCCTCCCTTCGGGTTCCTGTTCCCCCTGTTGTTCATCGGCCTGATCGTCCTCCTCGTAACCGGCCGGCGCCGGGCCTACTGGGGCCACCCGCACGGCCCGGGTTGGGGTTGGGGCGGTCCCTACGGCCCGGGCGGCGGGCCGGGCGGCCGGGAGGCGATGCTCGCCGACTGGCACCGACGCGCCCACGGCGAACCGGCCGACGCGGCTGACGCTGCCGAGGCCCCGCCCGGCGACGCCTGACCGGGGCTGACCCCCGGTCCGGGCATCGCACACCGCAACCGGTGGCGCGGCGCGTGGTGTTCACGGCCGTGGATACCCATGCGGCGCCACCGGTTGCGCCGCACGGGCGGGCAACTCCGCGAGGATGGTGAACGGTGAAGACGGTGCTGGTGGTCGATGACGAGCCCAAGATCGTCGACGTGGTCCGGGAGTACCTGGAGCACGCCGGGTTCGCGGTCCGCACTGCCGGGGACGGGCCCGCCGCCCTGGAGCGGGCCCGGGCCCTCGCCCCCGACCTCGTGGTCCTCGACCTCGGGCTTCCGGGGCTCGACGGGCTCGACGTCGCCCGCCAGCTGCGGCGCTCGTCGCGGGTGCCGGTGATCATCCTGACCGCCCGGGGCGACGAGGTCGACCGGATCATCGGGCTGGAGCTCGGCGCCGACGACTACCTCGTGAAGCCGTTCAGCCCCCGGGAGCTGGTGGCCCGGGTCCGGGCCGTGCTCCGCCGGGTCGACGAGCGCGACGCCGCCGGCGGCGACGAGCCGATCGTCCGGGGCGACGTCGTCGTCGACCCCGCCCGCCGGCGGGTGACGGTGGCCGCCCGCCCGGTGGAACTCACCCCGACGGAGTTCGACCTGCTGACCCACCTGGCCCGCCAGCCGGGCCGGGTCTTCACCCGGGCCCAGTTGCTCACCGCCATCCACGGCGTGGCCGTCGAGTCCTACGAGCGGGCCGTCGACGCCCACGTGAAGAACCTCCGGCGCAAGCTCGAGCCCGACCCCCGCCACCCCCGCTACGTCCTCACCGCCCACGGCATCGGCTACCGCTTCACCGACGACGGTGCCTGACTCCGCCTCTCCGGGCCATCCCGGGGACCCGCCTTGCGCTCCGGGCGGCGAGCAGGGCGGAGCGGCTACCGGGCCCGGGCCGGCCGCCCCGGGCGGCGAGCAGGGCGGCGAGCAGGGCGGAGCGGCTTCCGGGCCTGCGCCGGGGCCGTGGGGCAGACCGGGGTGGCGGTGGCATGAGAGGCGCCGGCCTGGGGGGCGGCGTCCGGATTGGTGGCCGGAGGGCGAGCCCTGGCCGCCGGCGGGCCCACCGTGGCGACATGCTCCGGCCCGCTTCCGGCGCCGGCTCCTCCTGGCCGGGCTCCTGTTCGTCGCTTTCGTCTCCGGGCTCGGCGCCCTCGGGTCGTTCTTCTGGCACGAAGGCGGCCACTCCGGCGGGTCCGGCCCGGCCGGCCCGGCCAGCCCGGCCGGCAGACAGTGGGGGCCGTTCCCGGGGGTGGTGGTCGTGATCGGGCTGGCCGTCCTGGCCGGCACCGGCGTGACCTACCGGCGTCTCGCCGGGCCGGTCGGCGACCTGCTGGAAGCGGCCGACCGGGTCGGCGCCGGCGACTACGACCACCGCCTCCAGCCCCGGGGGCCGCGGGAGGTGCAGAGCCTGATGCGCACCTTCAACGACATGAGCGGCCGGCTGGACGCCGCCGACACCGCCCGCCGCCAGTTCCTGGCCGACGTCACCCACGAACTGCGCACCCCGCTGGCCGTGCTCCAGAGCGGGATCGAGGCCCAACTCGACGGGATCCACCCCCGCGACGACGTCCACCTCGCCTCCCTCCTCGACGAGACCCACGTCCTGACCCGGGTGGTGGAAGACCTCCACACCCTGGCCCTGGCCGGCGCCGGCCGCCTCACGCTGCACCCCGAGACGCTCGACGCCGCCACGGTCGTAGCCGACGCGGTCGGTGCCCACGCCGCCTCCGCCACCGCCCGGGGCGTGGCCTTGGCGGTCGAACCGCCCGGGGCCTCCGATGCCGCCGGTTCCGGTGCCGCCGGTTCCGGTGCCGTCGGTGCCGTCGGTTCCGCCGCCGATGCCGCCGATGCCGCCCTCGACGCCGATCCCGTCCGCCTCCAGCAGATCCTCGGCAACCTGCTCGGAAACGCATTGCGCGCCACCCCCGCCGGCGGCCGCATCACCGTGGCCGCCGACCGGCCGGAGCCGGGCTGGGTCCGCTTCACCGTGGCCGACACCGGATCCGGCTTCGCCCCCGAGCAGCTGTCCGGGCTCTTCGACCGGTTCACCAAGTCGGAGGCGTCGGGCGG
>JAUZEY010000386.1 GCA_030838785.1 Actinomycetota bacterium
TACTCGCCGGGAAGCGGCCCACGCTGGCGGTGGAGCGGTCGTACAGCCGCACCGGCGGCACACCCCACGAGTGGCTGGCGGAACGGCTGCTGGTCGTCCCCTGCGACTGGTATCAGGCCGAGATGCCCCGGGAAGTCGGCCTGGCCCTCCGGGGCGGGGAGGCGGGCCTGGTCGACCTGGCCTGCACGAGGCCCGGCGTCGTGTCCTCGACTCCCGACCCGGCCATGGTGTCGGCGGCGGCCCTGGCCGGCGCGGCCGAGGCCGTGCGGGTCACCGAGGCCCTCCTCGAGGGTTGGGGGGCCGCGCCGCCGGCGGTGCTGAAGGCGGGAGGGATCGGCGTGCGGGACCTGAAGCGGGCCGCCCTGGCCGCCCACTGCCCCGACGCCCACGTCGGGGTCTACGTGGAGGTGGCGGCCGCCGCCGGACTGCTCCGCCAGGTCGGGGACCGCTTCCTCCCCACCGGGGACTACGACGCCTGGCGCGGCGGCGAGCCGGCGCAGCGGTGGTTGCGCCTCGCCACCGGGTGGCTCACCTCCGGCCGCCTCCCGTCCCTGGCGGCCGAGCGGGACGTCGACGACAAGCCGATCGCCGCCCTCAACCCCAAGTTCGCCCTCCGGGCCGCCGCCGACGTGCGGGCCGATGTCCTGGCCGCCCTCGCCGCCGCCCCGGGTTCGGCCCCCGACGGGAAGTCCCTGGCCGCCGCGCTCTGGTGGGACGGGCCGGGGATGTGGGAGTCGCTCCCGTTGGATCCCCACACCGCGGTCGACATGGTCCTGCGGGAGGCGGCCCTGCTCGGCGTGACGGGCGAAGGGGCGCTGTCACCCTGGGGCGCGGAACTGGCCGCCGGCCGGTATGCCGCCGCCCTCGCGGCCGCCGGCGCGCTGGGCCGCAACGAGACGGTCGTCACGCTCCAGGCCGACCTCACCGCCGTGGCCGCCGGGCCGGTGAGCGCCGATGTCGGGGTGGAGCTGACCCTCCTGGCCGACGTCGAATCGCGGGGCGCGGCCACCGTGTGGCGCTTCTCCGACCGGTCGATCGGGCGGGCGTTCGACGCCGGCCGGACGGTGGAGGAGATCCTCGGGTTCCTCGCCGCCCACGCCGGCAAGGGCGTGCCCCAGACCCTGGAGTACCTGGTGGGCGACGTCGCCCGCCGCCACGGGCGCATCCGGGCGGGGGCCGTGGCCGCCTACGTCCGCGCCGACGACCCCGCCGTCATCGCCGAGCTGTGCGCGGCGAAGAAGCTGCGCCGTTGCGGCCTGCGGGCCGTGGCCCCGACGGTGGCGGTCGCCACCGTCGCCGCCTCCGTCCTCGTGGCCGCCCTCCGGGAGGCCGGTTTCCTCGCCGTCGAGGAGGACGCCGGCGGCGCCACGGTGGTCCGCGCTCCCGCCCGGAAGCGGGCCCCGTCGGCCGGAGCGCTCCCGGCGCCGCCCCGGCGGGGCACCGGGCGTCGCCCTGCCCGCCCGGCGCCGGCCGCCCCCGGGTCTGCGGCCCCCGACGGGCTCGACTTCTGGGTGGCGACCGGCCCGCCGGGCCTGCCGGTCGAGACCGCCGACGGGCCGGCACTGGTCGCCGCCCTGCGGGCCGCCGGCCGGGGCCCGTCCGGCCCGGCCCGGCGCGATCCCCGCACTGGTCGGATCGTCGGCGCGCCCCCCGGGGGTTCCGGGCCCGGCGCCCGGTATCCCGTCCGGCCGGTGAGCCCGTTCGACGATGGCGAGGGCGACGACGGCGAGGGCGACGACCTCGACGACCTGGACTTCGACGACCTGGACGAGTTCGCCGATGTCGACGACGACCTCGGCTTCGACCCCGACTGCGGCTGCCCGGAGTGCGTCGACGCCGCCACCCGCACCGTCCTGGGCGACGACCCCGTCCTCCTCGCCCAGTTGAGCGCCATGCTCGAGGCCTCCCCCGACGACGCCGGCGAGCGGGTCGCCCTGCTCGACGGTGCCCGCCGGGACGGCCGGGCGCTCCTGATCGCCTACGAGCATCCCCGCCGCGGCCCGGCCACCGACGTCTTCACGGTCCTCACGGTCACCGGCACCATGGCGCACCTGCTGGACAGCTCCGGCCGCGAGCAACTCGTCGACGTGGAATGGATCGAGGCGATCCTCGAGACGGTCGCCCGGCCCCGCCCCCGCCGGCGGCGGAGGGGCCGGCGATGAGCGGGCCGCTCGTCGTCCAGTCGGACAAGACGATCCTGCTCGAGGTCGACCATCCCGACGCCGACGCCGCCCGGATGGCGATCGCCCCGTTCGCCGAACTCGAACGCTCCCCCGAGCACGTCCACACCTACCGGATCACGCCGCTGGCGCTGTGGAACGCCCGCTCGACCGGCCACGACGCCGAGCAGGCGGTCGACGCCCTCGTGCGGTTCTCCCGTTTCCCGGTCCCTCCGGCGCTGCTGGTCGACGTGGCCGACACCATGGGCCGGTACGGGCGCCTCGTGATCGAGGACCGGTCCGGCGGCGGGCTCGCGCTGCGGGCCACGACGGTCGCCGACCTGCCCGTCCTCGCCGAGGTGCGCCGCCACCGCCTCGTGGCGCCGCTGCTCGGGCCCGACGTCTCCGACATGGGCGTGGCCGTCGAGGCCGGGCAGCGGGGGCGACTCAAGCAGGCGCTGCTCCGGGCTGGCTGGCCCGCCACCGACACCGCCTCCTATGTGACCGGCGAACCATTCCCCGTCGCCCTCGACCCCGACGGCGGCGGAGCGCCCTGGGCCTTGAGGGACTACCAGGTCCACGCCGTCGACGGCTTCGCCGCCGGCGGCAGCGGGGTGGTCGTCCTCCCCTGCGGGGCGGGCAAGACGATCGTCGGAGCGGCGGCGCTGGCCCGCCTGTCCACGAACACGCTGATCCTCGCCACCAGCACCGTCTCGGCCCGCCAGTGGCGCCGTGAGCTCCTGGCCCGCACGACGCTCACCGACGACGACATCGGCGAGTACTCCGGCGACCGCAAGGAGATCCGGCCGGTCACCGTGGCCACCTACCAGGTGCTCGTCACCCGCCGGGGCGGGCGCTACACCCACCTCGACCTGTTCTCGGCCCGGGACTGGGGCCTCGTGATCTACGACGAGGTCCACCTCCTTCCCGCCCCGGTCTTCCGCATGACGACCGAGATCCAGAGCCGCCGCCGCCTCGGCCTCACCGCCACCCTCGTGCGGGAGGACGGCCGGGAAGGCGACGTCTTCTCCCTCATCGGCCCCAAGCGCTTCGACGCCCCCTGGCGGGACCTGGAGAGTCAGGGCTGGATCGCGCCCGCCCGCTGCACCGAGGTGCGGGTCGCCCTCACCGCCGACGAGCGGATGGCGTACGCCACCGCCGAGGCCGATGTCCGCTACCGGGTGGGGGCGACGGCGCCGTCGAAGCTGGCCGTCGTGGACGCCATCGTGGCCCGCCACCGGGGTGAGCCGACGCTGGTGATCGGCGCCTACCTCGACCAGCTGGACGAGCTCGCGGCCCGCCTGGGCGCCCCGGCCATCACCGGCGCCACCCCGGTGGCCGAACGGGAACGCCTCTACGACGCCTTCCGGGACGGGACGGAGCCCCTCCTCGTCGTGTCGAAAGTGGCGAACTTCTCGATCGACCTGCCCGACGCCGCCGTCGCCGTCCAGGTCTCGGGCACCTTCGGCAGCCGCCAGGAGGAGGCCCAGCGCCTCGGGCGGATCCTGCGACCCAAGCGCGGCGGCGGCCAAGCCCACTTCTACACCGTCGTGTCGCGTGACACCAACGACGCCGACTACGCCGCCCACCGGCAGCGCTTCCTGGCCGAACAGGGCTACGCCTACACGATCGTCGAC
>JAUZEY010000410.1 GCA_030838785.1 Actinomycetota bacterium
AAGGAGGGCCGGCGGGCGCTTCCGATCGTGGCCGACATGCGCGACACCGGACAGGTGCAGGGCGTGGTCGACCGGGCCCTCGAGACCTTCGGCCGCATCGACGTCCTCGTCGCCAACCACGGCGTCGTGAACTTCGCCCCCGTCGAGGCGATGACCGACGAGCAGTGGAACGGCGTCGTCGACACCAACCTGACCGGCGTGTTCAAGATGCTCCGGGCGGTGATCCCGCCGATGAAAGCGGCCCGCTACGGCCGCATCATCGTCACGTCGTCGAGCGCGGCGCGGGGCGGGTTCCCGAACCTGCCCGCCTACATCGCGGCGAAGTGGGGCCTCATCGGTCTCGTCAAGGGGACCGCCCTGGAGCTGGCCGACACCGGCATCACCGTGAACGCCGTCTGCCCGGCGGCGGTCGCCACCGACCTCTTCTTCAACGAGCCGACGTACCGGGTCTTCTGTCCCGACATCGAGAACCCGACCCGGGAGGACTTCGAGCAGCGGCTGAAGGACCACGGCCACGGCCTCAACGGCCGGCCCTACCTCCAGCCCGAGCACGTCAGCCGGACGGTGGTGTTCCTGGCCACCGACGTGGACGGCGTCCTCACCGGTCAGGTCAGCGACGTCGGGCTCGGCCTGCCGGCGTCGAGGCCGAGCTGATGACCGCCACCCGATCCGCCGACACACAGTCCTCTGGAGCCACCTGCCCCTTCCTCCGGGTCAACCGCTACGAGGACGCCGTCCGGTTCGACCGCCACCGGGCCATCCTCAACGCCGCCGAGATGTTCGCCGGAGTCGGGGACGATCCCGTCAACGGCGAGATCAACGTCCGCGAGTTCCTGGACGGCTCGGTCGTGTTCTTGAACGGCGCCGAGCACCGTGAGCGCCGCAAGCTCCTCAACACGTTGCTGCGGCCCGACGCCCTCCACGCCATCCGGGAGGACGTCATCCTCCCCGCCGCCCGGCGGCTCCTGGCCGCCCGGCTGGAGCACGCTGACGACGACGGCATCTACCGGATGGATCTCGTCGACTTCTGCCACCGCGTCTTCCTCCACTTCACCGCCAAGCTCGTCGGGCTCGTCGGCGTCGACACGGACGAAGGAATCAGCCAGCTCAGCCAGTGCGCCGGGCCGCTGGCGGCCGGCGCCAGCTCCCAGTTCCTCGAGGACCGGACGGCCATCAACGAAATGGCCCTGGCCGCCAAGCGGCGCTACGTCGAGGAGTTCTACCGGCCGTCGCGGCGGGCGTACGAGGAGCTGCTGGCCCGGGTCGAGCGCGGTGAGCTGTCCCGTGACGAGCTTCCCGTCCACATCATGAGCTTCATCGTCGCCGGGGACGACATCGGCTATCCCGCCGAGGAGACGTCCATCATCGAGACCACGATGATGTTCGCCGCCTCGGTCGGCACCAGCACGCAGGCCGTCATCCAGACCATCGACCTCCTGGGTGACTGGTGGGCGGAGCACCCGGAGGACCGGGCACTGGCCACCGACGAGACCTTCCTCCTCAACGCCCTGTGCGAGACGATCCGGCTGCGGGCCCCGTTCTCGCCCTACAACACCCGGATGGCGGCCGAGGACTGCGAGGTGGCCGGCCAGGCGGTGAAGAAGGGCCAGGAGATCCACATCGAGCGGGTGGCGGCCAACCGGGACACCGCGGTCTTCGGGGCCGACGCCGGCGCCTTCAACCCCCATCGCCCCAACCCGGGGCTCGACCAGCAGCGCTACGGCCTCGGCTTCGGGAGCGGCCCCCACCAGTGCTTCGGGCTGCGGGTCGTGCTCGGGATCGACGGGTCGGGCGGGGCGCACGTCAGCCTGCTCCGGTACCTCTTCGAAGCCGGCGTGGCGCCGGACCCGGACCTCGAGCCCGTCGACCTCAAGAAGGACATGGACAAGTTCTCGATCGAGAACATTCCCCGCTACATCCACTACCCGGTGATCTTCGCCAACCCGGCGAGCGCGTAACGCCGTGCTCGGGAGCACGGCGGTCACCGGGATCGGGGAGTCCCGGTACTACCGGGCG
The DNA here is from genome assembly GCA_030838785.1 of Actinomycetota bacterium. Taxonomy (GTDB): domain Bacteria; phylum Actinomycetota; class Acidimicrobiia; order IMCC26256; family BP-133; genus BP-133. The sequence continues at coordinate 2,017 of JAUZEY010000410.1, forward strand.
GGGCGCTCGCCGCAGTCGGCCGCGGCCATGGCCGCCACCGCCGTGCACGCCGCCATCGCCGATGCCAGCCTGGCGGTCGACGACGTCGACGGCATCGTCACCTACCACCCCGACCAGCACGACTCCGCCCAGCTGTGGTCGTGGCTGGGCCTCGGCGAGCTGCGCTTCTCGGCCAAGGCGTGGGGCGGCGGCGGCAACAGCGGCGCCAGCGCGGTGCAGATCGCCGACGCCGCCGTGACGGCCGGCTACGCCCGCAACGTCGTCGTGTTCCGCTCCCTGCACCAGGGGGCCGAGGGCCGCTACGGCCGTTACAACCAGACCGCCCGTCCGGCCCGGGGTGACGCCTTCCTCGTGCCGTTCGGGGCCGCCATGCCGGTGGTGAAGAACGCGCTGCTCATCAAGAAGTTCATGCACCGGCACGGCATCACGCAAGAGGCGCTGGCCGACATCGCCCTGGCGTCGTACTTCCACGCCCAGCGCAACCCCCGGGCCGTGATGTACGGCAAGCCGCTGACCCGGGAGGCGTACCATGCCTCGCGCTGGATCGCCGAGCCGCTGCACCTCTACGACTGCTGCCAGGAGAGCGACGGCGCCTGCGCCGTGATCGTCAGCTCGGCCGACCAGGCCCCCGACCTCCGCCAGCCCCCGGCCTGGCTGCTGGCCGGGGCGACCGGGATGCACGCCGGCGGCGGCCTGTGGGCCTTCAACGACACCGACTATCCCTCGGGCCGCCTGGCGCCGGTCGGCCGGCAGTTGTGGGAGCGGGCGGGGATCAGACCGACGGACGTCGACGTCGCCCAGTTCTACGAGAACTTCACCGGTTCGACGCTGATCGCCATCTCCGACATCGGGTTCTGCGGGCCGGGGGAGGTCGAGGCGTTCGTGTCGGGCAAGAACCTCCACTTCGACGGCGGGGTCCTGCCCTTCAACACCAGCGGGGGCAACATCGCCGAGGCCTACATCCACGGCCTGCAACTGATGGTGGAGGCGGTGCGCCAGATCCGCGGCACCTCGACCAGCCAGGTGCCGGGCGCCCGGCTCTCGCTGTTCGTGGCCGGGCCGGGCACTCCCCCCTCGAGCGCCGTCCTGCTGTCGGCGGATGCGCCGTGAGCCAGGACGCCGTGACGCCGCGCTACCTGCCCGCCGACTGGCCGCTCCCGGAGATCACGGCCGCGAACCGGGCCTTCTTCACCGCCGGCCGCCTGACATTGCAGCGATGCCGGAGCTGCGCCCAGGTGCAGCACCCACCCCACGACATCTGCCACCACTGCCAGGCGGACACGTTCGACTACGTCGCGGCCTCCGGGCTCGGAACCATCGACAACGTGACGATCGTCCACCACGCCGGCGACCCCCGCCTGGCTGATCGGGTCCCCTACAACGTCGTGATCGTCACGCCCGACGACCACCCCGACGTCCGCATCGTCGGCAACGTCGTCGGCGCCGACACTGTGCCCGTCGAGATTGGCGCGATCGAGATCGGCGCCCCCGTCCGCTGCGTCTTCACCGAGGTCCCCGACCCCGACACCGGCGAGACCCTGACGCTCCCCCAATGGGAGCTCGATCAGCGGGACGTCGCCAGGCCGGTGTCGTAGGCGATCACGACCAGCTGGGCGCGATCTCGGGCATCGAGTTTCATCAGGACCCGACTCACGTGGGTCTTGGCGGTCGACGGGCTGATGTTGAGCTCGGCGGCGATCTCGCTGTTCGACAACCCCCGGGCGACCTGCTCGAGGACCTCGCGCTCCCGCTCGGTCAGCACGTCGAGAAGGGCGGGATCGGCCCGCTTGACCTCGGGCCGCCGGGCGAATTCCTGAATCAGGCGACGGGTCATACGGGGTGAGAGCAACCCGTCCCCACCGGCGACGATGCGGATACCCGAGAGCAGCTCCTCCGGGGACGTGTCCTTGAGCATGAACCCGCTCGCTCCGGCCCGCAGTGCGGCGTAGACGTATTCGTCGAGATCGAAGGTCGTCAGGATGAGCACCCGGACGTCGGGCGTGGCGGGGTCGACGCTGATCTGGGCGGTGGCCTGGATGCCGTCGACGACGGGCATGCGAATGTCCATGAGCATCACGGTGGGGCGGTGGAGGCGGGCGAGGGCGAGCGCCTCGGCTCCGTTGGCCGCCTCACCGAGCACCTCCATGTCGGGGGCCGAGTCGACGAGGACCCGAAACCCGCCGCGGACCAGCGCCTGGTCGTCGGCGATCACCACGCCGATCTTCACCGCGTCGCCTCGTCGAACGGCAGGCTGGCGAACACCCGGAAGCCATGGCCGGTGGGCGCGGCGGTGAGGTTGCCACCGAACAGATTCACCCGTTCCCGCATGCCGACCAGACCGTGGCCCTGCTGTTCGGGAATGAGGCTCGCCGGTCGCCCGACAGGCGCACCGTCGTCGACGACCTGGATCTCCAACTGGTCGGGGCGGTGGCGGACGGTGACGTGGGCGGTCGTCGGGCCGGCGTGGCGGACGACGTTGGTCAGCGCCTCCTGGATGATCCGGTAGGCGGAGAGGTCGACGCCCGCCGGCAGTGCCGGCCCGTCGCTCTCGGAGTCGATGTCCAGATCGACGTTCACGCCGGCCTGGGCGATCTGGTCGATGAGATCGGGGAGGTCGGCCAATCCCGGCGCCGGCGTCAGTTCGGGGCCATCCTCGGATTGACGGAGAACTCCGACGAGGAGGCGCATCTCGGCCAGCGCCCGCTTGCTTGTCTTCTCGATGATCCCGAGGGCGTTGCGGACCTCGTCGGGCTGGGTGTCGAGGACCACCCGGGCCACGCCGGAGCGGACCGCGATGACGCTCATGGCGTGGGCCACGATGTCGTGGAGATCGCGGGCGATGCGGAGGCGCTCGTCGGCCACCGCCCGGAGGGCGCGCTCGGCGCGCTCACGTTCGCGCTCGGCGGTCCGCTCCAGAATCTCCTGGGTGTAGGCCCGCCGCGTCCGCGTGTTCTCCCCCGCCAGCCAACCGACGACCACGACCGGTGGGAGC
>JAUZEY010000443.1 GCA_030838785.1 Actinomycetota bacterium
GGGGGTTGTGCTGGCTCCGCTCGCCCTCGAAGCCGTTCGACGACGTGGACCCGTTGCCGCCCGGCGCGATCGAACTCCCGGCGACCTTGTCCTTGACCTGGTCGATGCCCGCCTGGGCCTTCTCCCACGGCCCGTGGCCGGCCTTGGACCCGGCCAGGAACCCGAGGCCGAATACGCCCAGCGTCCGCATCTTCAGCAGCTTCATGTCGTTTCCTCCGGCGTCCCTGTCATTCCCTGTCAGGAAAGCGTTCCCCCGGTCCGGGGCCTGCAAACCGCCGGGACCGGCGTCAGAACCCCGCCGCCAGCCCCTCACAGCGGGGGTCCGACGCCGCCGTCAGACCTTCGGCGTCGATCCGAATGACGTGGGCGTGACCCATGCCGTCCTCGTAGGGCCCGATCCTGGTGAGCCGGTGGCCGTGACGGCGGAGCCCCTCGACGACGGCGGCCGGGAAGCGGTCCTCGGCCCGGACCGAGAAATCGCCCGGATCGACGACCCAGCGGGGGGCGTCGAGCGCGGCGGCCGGGTCGGCCCCGTCGTCGACGAGTCGGGCGAGGAGCTGGACCTGGGTCTGGAGTTGTCCGTCCGCCCCCATGGTCCCGAAGACGAGCCAGGGCCGGCCGTCGCGGCGGGCCAGGGCCGGCATGAGGGTGTGGAGGGTCCGCTTGCCCGGCGCCACGACGTTGACGTGGGACGGGTCGAGGCTGAAGTAGGCGCCCCGGTTGTGGAGGTTGATCCCGCAGCCGGGAACGGTCACGCCGCTGCCGAAGCCGGTGTAGTTGGACTGGATCAGGCTGACGCACAGCCCCGAGCCGTCGACCGCGCCGAGGTAGGCCGTGTCGCCCCCGCAACCCCGAGCCGGCCCGGCGACCGGCGCCCCCCGACCGGCGGCCACCGCCGCGGCACGCTCGGGGTCGGCCAGCGCGCCGGGCGGCAGCAACATGTGGTCGGGGTCGCTCAGGTGGGCGTCGCGCTCGGCCAGGGCCAGTGCCACGGCCTCGATGAGGCGGTGCTGCCGGTCCGGCCCGTCGGGCGGGAGGGGTCCGGCCCGGTCGAGGAGGTGGAGGGCCAGCAGCGCCGCCGACCCCTGGCTGTTGGGCGGCAGCTCGGCCACGGCGAGGTCCCGGTAGCGGCCCTCCAACGGCTGGACCCACTCCCCCCGGTGGGCGGCGAGATCCCCGGCATCGAGCAGCCCGCCGAGCCGCTGGACGTGGTCGGCCACCGCCGCCCCGATCTCCCCCCGGTAGAAGGCGTCGGCCCCGCCGCCCGCTACGGCCCGCAGCGTGCGGGCGAGATCGGGCTGGACCAGCCGCCCGCCGGCCGCGGCCCCGCCGTAAACCTTGTCCCATTCGCCCCATCCGGGCTCGGCGGGCCGGCCGGATCGGATCCGCGTCGCCCCGGCGGCGGTCAGGGGAAAACCGTTCGCGGCGTAGGCACTGGCCGGCTCGGCCAGTTCAGCGAAGGAACGGGTGCCGAACCGGCCGAGCAGCGCGAACCAGGCATCGACCGCTCCTGGGACCGTGATCGTCAGCGGGCCGTGCCGCGGCATGGCCCGGTGCTGGTTCGATGTCGCGCCGCCGCTCGCCGTCTCCCCTCCCCGGCCAGGGTCCGCCGGACCGATGATCTCGAGCAGCGCTTCGGGAGTGGCGGTGGCCGGGGCGCGCCCGGAGCCGTTGTAGCCGTGGAGGGCACCGTCCCAGACGAGGGCGAAGCAGTCGCCCCCGATGCCGCAGGTGTAGGGGGCGACGACGCCGAGGACCAGGTTGGCGGCGATGGCGGCGTCCATGGCGTTGCCGCCGTTGCGCAGCACCGCGGCACCGGCATGGCTCGCCAGATAGTGCGGCGTCGCCACGGCGGCGGTGGCGAAGCGGCGGGCCTCGGAGACCGGACTCAAGCGGCGGTCAAGCGCCCTCGACCCGGCGCAGCTCGGCGGTCAAATGCCCCTGGAGGGACTGACCCGCCGCGGCGAGATGGACCTCGTAACGGAGGACGCCGTCGCCGTCGAGCTCGAACCGGCGGCTGAGCCCCTTCACCTCCTTGGCCGTGGCGGACAGGCCGATCGAGGTGGCGGTGAGATCGATGGTGGTGCCGTCGACCGTTCCCTCTTCGATCTCGGCGATCCCGGTCGGGTGGGCCAGGACCACCTCCAGGCGCCCGTCCGGCTTGGGACGCCAGTAGCCCGTCTCGGCGTGGAGGGGCCGCTGGTCGTCGAGGGCCCAGGTCCGCTGCTGATAGGCCAGGAACGGCTTGCCCGGCAGGGCCGCGAACCGGATCTCCTCGCCGTAGGCGAAGGAGGCGATCGTCGGATAGACGCCCTGCCCCTCCCCGCGCCAGGCCCCCAGGAGGAATGCGATGGACTCGACGTCGGGATGCATAGGACCCCGACGCTACCGCCGGCGCCGGTCGGCGCGTCCCGCCCGGTCAGGCCGTCCCGCCCGGTCAGGCCGCGGGGGCGAAGGTGCAGACGAGGGCGCAGCGCTCCTCGCCGTGCAGCATGCAACGGGGCTGCTGGATCAGCACCTGCTCGCCGTAGTAGTCAGCGGTGCCGGTGACGAAACCCTCCGCCAGGGCACACAGCCGGCGCACCGACCGGTAGCCGAGCACGATTCCGCCGGGCGGGTCGACCTCCAGCACCTCGAGGTCGAGGGGGCCGGCGTCCACGTCGGACGGAGGCTCCCCGCCGGGGTGGAGGATGGCGTTGAGCGTGAGCAGGAACGACTCGGCGCTCTGGTGCGGGGCGAAGATCAGCGGGTACCGCTCGGCCAGCAGCGGCACGGCCGCCCGCCCGAACCACCGCAGCCGCTCCTCGGCGTTCATCTCGGGCGCCACCGGGAGGGCGCCGAGCAGGCGGAACAGCTCGTCGTCCGGGTACTGGTCGAAGGGCAGATAGCCCCCCACATCCAGCCTGGCCAGCATCGCGGCCCAGGCCCCCGCGCCGAAGCGGCGGGTCACCGCTTCTTCGAGCAGGTTGAAGATGATCCCGGTCACGCCGACCGAGTTCGACGGAGAGTGGTCAAAAACCTCGTTTTGCGGCACAGGTGCCAGTGTTAGCACAAGCGCACAATCGAGTCGCGGACCGAACACGCGTTCCGGGCCCGCTACGAGAATAGAGCGACGGAACGATTCTCGGTGCCCGGAGCGGGATTTGAACCCGCAAGCCCTTGCAGGCAATTGGGTTTGAGCCAATCGCGTTTGCCTAGTTTCGCCATCCGGGCATTGAGCTAATTCCGATGGGCTGATTTATCCAATCGGAAAAGAGCCTCTTCCATGTTAGCTTGTTTCGAGGAGCCGGCCTTCTCGGCGGCCCAGGCGTTGCGGAGCATTCGTTCGAAGCTGTAGGCGACGAGCGAGGTGGCGGCCTGGACGAGAAGGCCGAAGGCGGCCTCGGCCCGTTCGCCCTCCTCGTGGGGGTCGAGGCCGGCGGCCCGGAGGGGCTCGCCGACGTACTTGGCGTAGAGCTGCACGGCGCCGGCCGCCACCTCCTGCATCGTCGAGATCTGCAGCCGGGCCAGCTGCATGAACTCTTCCATCGGCAGCCCCACGCCCAGCAGGGTCAACAGCATCCGCACGGCCCTCACGTCAGCGCCGGTGTAGTAGGCGCCGTCGCTCCCCTGCCGGGCCCGGATGACGCCCGAGGCCTCCAGTGACCGCAGGACGGCGAGCGGGACCCGGGTCCGGTCGGCCAGTTCCTGGGGGGCGAAGTGCTCGTCGTCGGCCACCGGGGGCAGGGCGGGGGCCGTCCGCTGCGTGTCCCCGTGCTGGCGGGCCAGCAGCCCGGCGATGGCTTTGAGCGAGTAGCCCTTCTCTTTGAGCTCCCGGATCGCCCGCAGCCTCTCCAGATGACGGTCGTCGTAGAGGGCCAGGCGGCCCTCCCGGCGCGGCGGGTCCACCAGACCCTTGGTCTGGTACGAGCGCAGCAGCTCGACGCTCACGCCGGCCGCCGCAGCCAGCTCCTCGACCCGGTAGGCCACGGTCTGGGGCTCCCCCCGTCCAATCGATTCGATGAAACGTAACACGTAGTTGTCGAATGGTTAGTGGCCCGTATGTAACCCTGTCACCGAGGTCGCGGTCGGAAGCCTGGATGCCAGAACGGGGTCAACAGTGCCCCCGAGCCAGTCGGTTGAAAGGGAGCCAGAAGGTTTTGGGGTTCGCCGTCATCTTTCCGGGCCAGGGGACGCAAGGCGCCGGCATGGGATCGCCGTGGGAGGGTCACGCCGCCTGGGACGTCGTGGAGCGGGCCGAGGAGGCCCTCGGGGAGCCGCTGGCCCACCTCCTCCAGGCCGAGTCGGCCGACGACCTGGCCCGCACCCGGGAATCCCAGCTGGCGGTGCTGCTGACGTCGCTCGTCGTCTGGGAGGCGGCCCGCGACGCGGTTCCCACCCCCGTCGCCTTCGCCGGCCACTCCCTGGGCCAGATCACCGCCCTCATCGCCTCCGGAGCCCTTGCGCTGGAGGACGGGATCCGCCTCGCCGCCCGGCGGGCCGAGGCCACCCAGGCCGCCGCCGACCGGCACCCCGGCCGCATGGCGGCCATGATCGGCGCCGACGAGGCCCAGGCCACCGAGGCCTGCGGGGCGGCCCCCGACGAGTGCTGGATGGCCAACGACAACGCTCCCGGCCAGGTCGTCATCGCCGGCACCCCGTCGGGCATCGAGCGGGCCACCAAGGCCGCCGCCGACCTCGGTATCCGGCGGGTGATGGCCCTGAAGGTCGGCGGCGCCTTCCACACCCCCCTCATGGCCGAGGCCGCCACCGCCCTCCGGCCGGTTCTGGCCGACCTCACCTTCTCCACCCCGGCCGCTCCGATCGTGTCCAACGCCGACGCCCGCCCCTACGGCGCGGCCTCCGGCTGGCCCGACCGTCTCGAGCGCCACCTCGTCTCCCCCGTCCGCTGGCGGGGGTGCATGACCACCCTGGTCGACGAGCTCGGAGCCACCACGCTGGTCGAGGTGGGCTTCGGCTCGATGCTGGCCGGGCTGGCCAAGCGGGGCGCCCCTGGCGTGCCCGTCCTCGGTGTCGCCACCCCCGACGACATCGCCCCCCTTTCGGAGGTTCGCCCGTGATGGATGCCGTGCCGGTTCCCGGCGAGGTTCTCGCCGTCCCCGAGCGCGTGATCGTCGCTCCCGTGGTCGGTGTGTTCCGGCCGCTGAGCGACACCGACGTCGACCTGTCCGAGGCCGGCGACAGCACGCTCATTGCCGCCGGCCAGGCCATCGGCACCGTCGAGGGACCGGGCTCTTCGACGCCCGTCCGGAGCCCCTTCGGCGGATTCCTCATCGGCATGCTGGCCCGCGGGGGCGAACGGGTCCGGGAAGGCCAGCCGGTCGCCTGGCTCCGTCTCGCGTGACTCGGCGGGCTCACCTGGCGCCCGTTCGCCAGGACACCGGCCCACGCCGGGCCGCTATCGCCGGTTGGGGGCTGGCCGTCCCTGAGGGCAAGCTCACCAACGCCGATCTCGAAGCCCGCGACATCGGCACCAGCGATGAGTGGATCATGGAGCGCACCGGCATCCGGGAGCGCCGCATGTGCGCCCCCGACGAGACGACGGCCGGGCTGGCCATCGCCGCCGGGAACGCCGCCATCAAATCGGCCGGGATCACGCCCGGCGACCTGTCGATGGTGATCGTGGCCACCTGCACGCCCGAGCAGCCCATCCCCGAGACCTCGTCGTTCGTCGCCGAGGGCCTCGGCGTGCGATGCGGCGCGTTCGACGTGGGGGCGGCCTGCGCCGGCTTCAGCTACGGCCTGGTCGTGGCCGCCGGCCTGGTGGCCACGGGCGCCAACGGGCCCATCCTCCTCGTCGGGGCCGAGAACCTCACGCGGGTCGTCGACCCCACGGAGCGGGGCACCGCCATCCTCTTCGGCGACGGCGCCGGAGGGGCCGTCATCGCCTCGTCGAGCGGGGGTCCCGACGGTCCCGGCCTGCTGTCCTGGGACATGGGCTCCGACGGATCCGCCGCTCACCTGATCGAGGTCACCGCCGGCGGGAGCCGCCAGCCGACCACGCCCGAGACCGTGGCCTCCGGTGCCCACTGGATGCGGATGGAGGGGTCCGAGGTCTTCCGACGGGCCGTGCGGGTCGTGGTCGAGTCGTCGAACGCCGCCCTGGCCAAAGCGGGCCTCACCATCGCCGACGTCGACTGGTTCCTCCCCCACCAGGCCAACGCCCGGATCGTCTCCGCCGCCGCCAACCGGCTCAAGATCCCGGCCGAGCGGTGCATCGTCAACATCGACCGCTACGGCAACACGTCGGCCGCTTCGATCCCGATCGCGCTGGCCGAGGCCGCCGACGACGGCCGCCTCTCCGACGGCGACATCGTCCTCAGCTGCGGGTTCGGGGCCGGGATGACCTGGTCCAGTGCCGTGCTCCGCTGGGGCCGGCCGGTCGGGTCGGCGTGAGCGCCGGCGGGCCCCGCACCGCCCTCGTGACGGGCGGTTCCCGGGGTATCGGCCGGGCCTGCGCCCTCGCTCTGGCCGGCGACGGCCACCGCGTGGCGCTGTGCTACCGGGCCGACAAGGAGGGGGCGGCCGAGACCGTCACGGCCATCACCGACTCCGGGGGTCAGGCCCTCGCCGTCGCCGCCGACGTCTCCGACCCTGGCGCCCTCGACGGCGCCATGAAGGAGATCGAGTCGACCTGGGGGCCGGTCCAGATCCTGGTCAACAACGCCGGCGTCACCCGCGACGGCCTGCTGATGCGCATGACCGACGAGCAGTGGGGCGAGGTGCTGCACACCAACCTGGACGGCGCCTTCTACGCCATCCGCCGGGCCACTCCGGGCATGATCCGGGGCCGGTTCGGCCGCATCGTCAACGTCGGGTCGGCGTCGGGCGCCACCGGCTCGGCGGGCCAGGTCAACTACGCCGCGGCCAAGGCCGGCCTGCTCGGGCTCACCCGGTCGGTGGCTCGAGAGCTGGCCTCCCGCAACGTCACCTGCAACCTCGTGGCCCCCGGGCCGATCGCCACCGCCATGTTCGACGGCGTCTCCGACGAGCGCCAGGCCGAGCTGACCAGGCTCGTGCCGCTGGCCCGCCTCGGGACGCCCGACGAGGTCGGGGCCACCGTCGCCTTCCTTTGCTCGGAGGCAGCGGGGTATATAACCGGGGCCGCCATCCCTGTCGATGGCGGGCTCTCAATGGGGCATTAGGGAGATCCACCTGCCTCCCCCAGGGCAAACGAAATCGCTCACCACACGCAAAGGAGAAGCCCATGGATCGCGCTGAGGCGTTCGCCATTCTGAAGGAGGCGGCGGTCGAAGTCCTGGCCGTCGACCCGTCGGCCGTCACCGAGGAAGCCCGGTTCAAGGAGGACCTCGACGCCGACAGCCTCGACCTCGTCGAGTTCGTCATGGCGCTCGAGGAGCGCTTCGACATCTCCGTCCCCGAAGAGGACCTCGACGGTGTCGACACGGTCGGCCAGGCCCTGACGCTGGTGCTTGGCAAGCTGGGCGCCCACGCATGAGCGACGCCTCGCCGGTCGCGTCTGGGTCGGCGGTGGACCACCTCGGCCGTCCCCGGGTGGCGGTGACCGGCCTCGGGGTGAAGACCCCGGCCGGAAACGACCTTGCCACGTTCTGGGAGACGCTGCTGGCCGGGCGGTCGATGGCGGCCGACATCACGAGCTTCGACACGAAGGACCTGCCCGTCCGCTTCGCCTGCCAGGTGAAGGACTTCGACGGCGCCGAGTACCTCGGGCCCAAGGAGGTGCGGCGGGTCGACCGCAACGCCCAGCTCGGGTTCGCGGCCGCCATCGACGCCGTCCGTGACGCCGGGGACGCCGGGGCCGACCCGGCCCGCTGCGCCGTGGTGGCCGGGGTCGGCATCGGCGGCCTCGCCACGCTGGAGGACCAGGAGAAGATCCTCATCGAGCGGGGGCCGAGCCGGGTGACGCCGTTCCTCGTGCCGATGATGATGCCCAACGCCACGCCGGCCATCGTGGCCATGGAGCTCGGTTGGACCGGGCCCAACATCTGCGTGGCCACCGCCTGCGCCGCCGGCACCCACGCCGTGGGCGAGGGCGCCCGGCTCATCCGGGACGGCACGTCCGACGTCGTCCTGGCCGGCGGAGCGGAAGCGGTGGTCGTGCCCATCGCTATCGCCGCCTTCGCCCGCATGGGGGCCCTGTCGGGCCGCCACGACGACCCGGCGTCCGCCTCCCGGCCGTTCGACGCCGACCGCGACGGCTTCGTCATCGGCGAAGGGTCGGCCTTCCTCGTCCTCGAGCGGTTCGACCGGGCGGTGGCGCGGGGCGCCCACATCTACGGCGAGGTCCTCGGCTACGGACGCAACGCCGACGCCTACCACATCACCGCCCCGTCGCCGGGCGGCAGTGGCGCGACGGCCTGCATGCAGCTGGCCCTCGAAGACGCCGGACTCGTCCCGTCGGCCATCGGCCACGTCAACGCCCACGGCACCTCGACGCCGCTCAACGACGCATCGGAGGCGGAGGCGATCATCAAGGTGTTCGACGGCGCCCCGCCGCCGGTCACGTCGACCAAGGGGGTCACCGGCCACCTGATCGCCGCCGCCGGCGCGGTGGAGGCCGTGGCCTCGATCCTCGCCCTGCGGGACGGGCTGGCCCCGCCGACCGCCAACCACGAACGGACCGATCCCGAGATCGCCCTCGACGTCATCTCCGGGTCGCCCCGGCCCCTGCGGGGGCCGGTGCTGTCGAACTCCTTCGGGTTCGGCGGACACAACGCCACGCTCGTGGTCGGCCCGGTGGAGACGGCGGGGAGCGCCGGATGACCGCAGCGGTGCAATGACCCTCTCCCTCGAACCGGGTGGCGGCGGCCTCTCCCTGGGGCTTCCGGTCGCGGGCGGCGCCAGCACGGCCGCCACCGCCACCCTCCGCCGCCTCGAAGGGCGCGACGTCGCGCTGTTCCGCCTCGACGGCGGCAAGCACCGTGGCGCCATCGGCCCCGCCGAGGGTGTCGCCCTCGAACGGCTCGTCACGCTCGCCACGGGGCTCGGAGTGCCGATCGTCGGGGTGCTGGCCACGTCGGGGGCCGACATCCAAGAGGGGGTCGCGTCGCTCCACGCCTGGGGCCGTGTCGCCCGGCAGGTGGCCCGGGCATCGGGGGTCGTCCCGATCGTCTTCGCCGTCGTCGGACCCTGCACGTCGGGGCCGGCGCTGATGCTGGGCCTGGCCGACCACGTCGTGATGACGCCCGACGCCTTCGCCTACGTCAGCGGGCCGGAGGCCGTGGCCGAGTTCACCGGGGTCGTGATCGACCGGGCCGGCCTCGGCGGCGGGGCCGTCCACGACACCCGGACCGGCGTCGCCTCCCTGATCGCCGCCGACGAGGAGGACGCCCTCCTGGCCGTGGCCGACCTGCTCTCCTACCTGCCGGCCAACCACCTCGAGGATGCGCCCCTGACGCCGGCGGCGGGCGACGACCCGCTCGACCGACCCTGCCGGCGGGCGGCCGGGGCGGTGCCCGACGTCGCCCGGGCGTCGTACGACGTGCGCACCGTGCTGGCCGACGTCCTCGACGCCGGATCGCTGCTCGAGGTGCGGGCCCGCTACGCCTCCAACATGGTGACCGCCTACGGCCGCCTCGGCGGGCAGCCGGTCGGGATCATCGCCAACCAGCCCCAGGTCCGGGCCGGCACGCTCGACATCGAGGCCTCTCGCAAGGCGGCCCGGTTCGTGCAGCACTGCGACGCGTTCAACCTGCCGATCCTGACCTTCGTCGACACACCGGGCTTCGAGCCGGGGAAGGACCTCGAGTGGCGGGGCATGATCCGCCACGGCGCGGAGCTGGTCCATGCCTACGCCGCCGCCACCGTCCCCCGCATCTGCCTGGTGCTGCGCAAGGCCTACGGGGGCGCCTACATCGTCATGGACTCCCGGGAGCTCGGCAACGACGCCTGCTACGCCTGGCCCGGCGCCGAGATCGCCGTCATGGGTTCCAAGGGCGCGGTGCAGATCCTGTTCGGGAAGCGCCTGGCGGCCATCGACGACCCCGAGGAGCGCGACCGGCAGCGGGTCGGCCTCGAGACCGACTACGACGCCCGGTTCTGCTCCCCGGTCGAGGCGGCCGAGCGGGGTCTGGTCGACGAGGTGATCGACCCCCTCGACACCCGCCGGGTTCTCGGCGCGGCGCTCTCCGTCCACTCCCGCAAGCGGGAGACGGCCGTGGCCCGCAAGCACTCCATCTCGCCCTGCTAGGACCTTCCCAAGGGAGGCAGCCATGCTGCTGGACGGCAAGCGCGTCCTCGTCACCGGTGTGCTGACCGACACCTCCATCGCCTACTCCGTGGCCCGCTGCGCCCAGGAGCAGGGCGCCGAGATCGTCCTCACCTCCTTCGGACGGGCGATGAGCCTCACCAAGCGGGTGGCCCGGCGGCTACCGACCGAGCCCGACGTGCTGGAGCTCGACGTCACCGACCCGGAGCACGTGACGGCCCTCGGTGCCGAGCTGGAGCGGCGCTGGGGCCGCCTCGACGGCGTTCTCCACGCCATCGGCTTCGCCCCCGAGGCCTGCCTGGGGGGCGACTTCCTCCGGGCCGGGTGGGACGACGTCGCCATCGCCGTCCACGTCTCCGCCTACTCCCTCAAGGCGCTGGCCCAGATGGCGCTGCCCCTGATGAAGGGCGGAGCTGAGGGGGACGGGCAAGGCGGCGGTTCCATCGTGGGGCTCGACTTCGACGCCACGGTGGCCTGGCCGGCCTACGACTGGATGGGGGTGGCCAAGGCGGCGCTGGAGTCGACGGCCCGCTACCTGGCCCGAGACCTCGGCCCGGCCGGCATCCGGGTGAACCTGGTGGCCGCCGGGCCGCTGCGGACGGTGGCGGCCAAGTCGATCTCCGGCTTCGCCCAGTTCGAGGAGGCCTGGGTGGCCCGGGCGCCGCTCGGCTGGTCGATCACCGACCCCGAACCGGTCGCCCGGGCCTGCGTGTCACTGCTGTCCGACTGGTTCCCGGCCACCACCGGCGAGATCATCCACGTCGACGGCGGCTACCACGCCATCGGCGCCTGACGGCACCGAAGCTCAGTAGTTCACGTGGACGAAGATGTCCTCGTTGCTGGCGCCGCCGCCCGACGGGTCGAGGGTGGTGGCCTTGGAGTCGATGGCCACGAACCGGCCGTCCATGCTGATCGCCGGGCTGAAGCTGTCCCCGTCGCCCTGGACGCCGTTGGTGGAGGTGATCCGGGTGGTGGTGTTGGCGGCCCGGTCCCGCACGAAGACGTCGGCGCAGGGCGGGTTGGTGCAGCTTGACCCGTTCGTGTCGCCCGGGACGAGCGACGAGGCGTCGGACCAGAAGGACACGAACCGGCCGTCGGAGCTGATGGTCGAGTCGGCGCCGACATTGGTGGCGCCGTTGGTGCCGGTGGCCTGGCCGCCGCCGCTCTGGACGCTGGCCTGGTCGATGGCGCCGGTCTGCAGGTCCTTCACGTAGACGTCGAGGTCGCCGCCGGCGTCGGCCAGGTTGAAGTTCGTCGCCTTGGTGTCGAACGACACCCAGCGGCCGTCGGCGCTGATCGACGGGCTCTCGCTCATCTTGTCCGACTGCTGGTTGGCGGCGTTGCTGCTGACGAGCGTCGTCTGGCCCGTGTCGAGGTCCCGCATGAAGATGTCCATCACCTGGTTGCCGTCGCCGGCGACGAGGTTCGAGGCGTCGGACTGGAACAGGATCCGGCGGCCGTTGCCGCTGAGGCTGGGCCGGTCGGAGGCGCCATTGCCCTGCGTGCCGTCGGTGGCGGTGCTGACCCGGGTCACGTTCCCGGTCGCCACCTCGTAGAGGAAGACGTCGTCAGCCTTGTTGGTGTCCCCACCGGCGCAGCTGAGGAGGCCGCAGGCGGGCGGGGCGATCAGGTTGGTGGCCGCCGACTCGAAGGCGACGTAGCGGCCGTCGCGGCTCACGGTCGGCCGCTTGCTGTCGCCGTCGGCCTGGGCGCCCTGGAAGCCCTTGCTGATGAGCGTGGTGGTGCCGGTCTGGCGGTCGACCAGGAAGGCGTCGGTGTGCTGGTCGGTGTCGCCGCTGACGAGGTTGTCGGCGCTGGACCAGAAGGCGACGAACCGGCCATCGGCGGAGATGGTGGGCCGCTGGCTGCCGCACGGCCCGGTGCCGGAGCAGGCGCCGGTGGAGTCGGCCTCGGGAACGTTGGCCCGGGCCCCGCCCACACCGGTGCTGATGCGGGTCATGGACCCGACGGTGCGGTCGTAGAGGTAGACGTCACGGATTCCGACGGGGTCGGGCGTACCGCCCATGACCCGCTTGCCGTCGGAGTCGAAGACTGTGTACCGGCCGTCGGCGCTCATCCAGGGGCGGTAGGCGTTGCCGCCACCGCCGGCCTTGGCGATGATCGAGGTCGCGCCGGGAGCGCCCCAGTTCACGTTGTTGGCCGGCGGAAGGGTCGTGTCGGTGGTGCCGCCGCCGGGGACGGTGGGGTCGGTGCCCCCGCCGGGGACCGTCCCTCCGCCGGGCGTCGTCCCGCCGGGGACGGTGCCGCCGCCGGCCGTCTTCTGGGGGGCGGCGGCCATGCCGACGATGGCCTGGTTGAGGCGCTTGCTGCCGGTCGAGCCGTAGAAGGCGGCGTCGCCGAAGGAGAAGATGCCGCCGTCGGCCGCCACCAGCCAGTAGCCGGCCCCGGCCGATGTCGGGGCGATGCCGACGATGGGCGACGTGAGCGGCTTACCGCCCATCGAACCCCGGAAGACGGCGTCGCCGAAGGCCCGCACGGTGCCGTCAGCCGAGGCGAGGTAGTAGCCCCGGCCGCTCGGGGTGGCGATCATGGAGATGATCGGGGAGCGGACGGAGGGGCCGGCCGCCGAGCCGAAGAAGGCGGCGTCGCCGTAGTTGAAGATGCCGCCGTCGGAGGCGACGAACCAGTAGCCCCGGCCGGTCGGCGTGGCGGTCATGCCCACGATCGGCTTGGCCAGCTTGATGGCCCCGGTCGAGCCGTAGAAGGCGGCGTCGCCGAAGGAGAAGATGCCGCCGTCCGCAGCGACGAACCAGTACCCCCGGCCGGACGGGGTAGGGGCCATGCCGACAATTGGCCGGTTGAGCTTCAGCTTGCCGGTCGAGCCGAAGAACCCGGCGTCGCCGAAGGAGAAGATGCCGCCGTCGGCGGCCACGAACCAGTAGCCCCGGCCCGTCGGAGTGGGCGACATGCCCACGATCGGCTGGTTCAGCCTCAGGCTGCCGGTCGAGCCGGCGAAGGTGGCGTCGCCGAAGGAGAAGATGCCGCCGTCTCCGGCGACGAACCAGTAGCCCTTTGTGGGCGCGCCCGTCGCCGCCAGGGCGCCGATCCCGCTGGGGAGGGCGGGGGCCAGGGCGAGGGCTATGGCAGCCAGAACACCTACCAGGCGGGGCCTGCGGCGTACGCGAAAAATCATTGGTTCTGCACCTCGGGGGGAGAGGCGGTCTAGTCCGAGGTCTCTGTTCTTCGCCGACCTTCCCTTCTCCTCCTGCTCTGCTCAGATGTGCCAGGGCACGGGGCCGCGGGTTGGCAGAAGTGCCGGAAACGCGCCGTCGCGTGCACGCGAACGGAGGCGGCTCCCGCCGCCTCCGTCGGACCAGCTCCAGATGTGGTGCGGGCTACTTCGCCGGGGGCGAAGAGCCGTTGGCGGGCACCCCGGTCTCGCAGTTCACGACCCGTTCCGACTCGCAGGTGTCTTTCCCCGGGCCGCCGTTGGTGCGATCGAAGCCGTCGCCGCCGATCAGGCTGTCGTCGCCGCCCTGGCCGCAGATTCGGTCGTCGCCGCCTCCACCCTCGATCTTGTCGGGCCCTTCGGTGCCCATGATGATGTCGTTGCCGTCGGTGCCCCGGATCACACCGTCACCGGGCGTGCCGTCGGCGTCGCCGACGATCGTGGCCGGGGCGCCCATGCAGTCGTTCGCCCCGGCTCCGTGCACCGGCGTCGTCGAGATCATCTCCCAGACGCCGACGGAACCGACCAGGAGCAGTGCCGCCAAGGCGGCACGCCGTGCACGAATCATGTGAGCCTCCAAGGGACGGGGTCCCGTCGAGTATTGACCGTGGGACGTGACGAGTGGGGGATATCCACTCCGGAGGACTGTCCTGCCCGGTGGGCGTCAGCGCCTCCCGATCAGGCTGCTTCCTGCCGATGCGCTCGGGGTCTCGAATTAGCCGCCCAGCGCCCTGAGCAGGTTCGTCGGGGTGTCCTTGGGGGAGATCTTCGGCCAGGACTGCTCGACCTTGCCGTCCTCGTCGATGAGGAACGCCGACCGGACGATGCCCATGTAGTTCTTCCCGTACATGCTCTTCTCGCCCCAGGAGCCGTAGGCGTCGGCCACGGCATGGTC
>JAUZEY010000466.1 GCA_030838785.1 Actinomycetota bacterium
GGCGATGTCCTTGGCCACGATCTGGGTCTGCACTTCCAGCGGGAGGTGTTCCCAGACCGTCTCGGCGGGATACGGGCTGTTGAGCAGGAAGGTGGCGCCGTCCCGGGCGTGCTCGAGGATCTTGACCTTGCCGAGCAGGCCGAACTGGTGGCAGGCCACGAAGTCGGCCTGGTCGATGAGATAGGTGGAGCGGATCGGCTCGGGCCCGAAGCGGAGGTGTGACACGGTCACCGAACCGGACTTCTTGGAGTCGTAGACGAAGTAGCCCTGGGCGAAGAGGTCGACGTACTCGCCGATGATCTTCACCGACGTCTTGTTGGCGCCCACCGTCCCGTCGGCGCCGAGACCGAAGAACAGGGCGTCGACCTGGCCGGGCGGGCGGGGCGAGCCGAAGCTCCGGTCGACGGCCAGGCTCAGGTGGGTGACGTCGTCGACGATCCCAACGGTGAAGCGGCGCTTGGGCCGGGGCCGGTCCAGCTCGTCGAAGACGGCTTTGACGTCGGCGGGGGTGAACTCCTTGGAGGCGAGGCCGTAGCGGCCTCCGATGACGCGGGGCGCCACGGCGAACAGGGGCTCGTCGCCCTCCATCGCCTCGGTGACGGCGGCCAGCACGTCGAGGTGGAGCGGCTCGGCGGGGGCGCCCGGTTCCTTGGTCCGGTCGAGGACGGCCAGCGCCCGCACCGACGGCGGCAGGGCCCGCACCAGCTCGGCGGACGGGAACGGGCGGTAGAGCCGGACCTTGAGCAGCCCGACGGGCTCGCCGGCCGCGGTCAGGGTCTCGACCGCCTCCTCGGCGGCGCCGGCGGCCGAGCCCATGAGCACGATCACCCTGGTGGCGTCGGGGGCTCCCACATACTCCACGAGGCCGTAGCGCCGGCCGGTGCGGGCGGCGAGCTCGTCCATCACCTCGGCGACGATGCCGGGGGTGGCGTCGTAGAACGGGTTGGCCGCCTCCCGGGCCTGGAAGAAGACGTCGGGGTTCTGGGCCGAGCCCCGCAGCACGGGGGCGTCGGGGGTGAGCCCCCGGAGGCGGTGGGCGACCACGTCGTCGTCGCGGATCAGGGCCCGCACGTCGCTGTCGTCGAGGGCCACGATGCGGTTGATCTCGTGCGAGGTGCGGAACCCGTCGAAGAAGTGGAGGAACGGCACCCGGGCCCGCAGTGTGGCGGCGTGGGCCACGAGCGCGAAGTCCTGCGCTTCCTGGACCGACGAGGCGCACAACATGGCCCAGCCGGTCGATCGGGCGTGCATGACGTCGGAGTGGTCGCCGAAGATCGACAGGGCATGGGTGGCGATGGCCCGGGCGGCGACGTGGATCACGGCCGGGGTGAGTTCGCCGGCGATCTTGAACATGTTGGGGACCATCAGCAGCAGGCCCTGCGACGAGGTGAAGGTGGTGGCCAGGGCCCCCTTCTGCAACGCTCCATGGAGCGCGCCGGCGGCGCCGGCCTCCGACTGCATCTCGATCACCTCGGGCACCACGCCCCACAGGTTGGGTTTCCCCGCCGCCGCCCAGTCGTCGGCGTGCTCCCCCATGTTCGTGGCGGGGGTGATCGGATAGATGGCGATCACCTCGGCATTGGCGTAGGCGATGCGGGCCGCCGCCTCGTTCCCGTCGACACAGATCCACTCCACGAGAACGAGCCTCCTGTACTTGTGGGGTCCCCTCGACCATCGCATTCGAGGCACGATCCTGCGCAGAGGCGATGGTCCCGACCATCGGGGGGACCTTCGGCCCTAGCGCGGGCCGCGGCCGAGGGCGACGCTGGAGCCTGAATCAATGTGCCCCCTGAAGGAGACCCCATGACCTCCCTGCTGGCCGAGCCCGTGGTGCTCGACGCCACCAACATCGCCGAGCTATTGCCGACTCCCGCCGGCGATGACCTGTCGGCCAAGCTCCTGTGGCGCTCGGGCAGTTCGGCCTCCGGGGTCATGCACGCCCGGGCCGGCGCCGAGCTCCGCTCCCACCATCACCCCGACACCGCCCACCACATGTGGATCATGGAGGGCGGGTGCCGGGTCCTGGGCCGGGACGTCGGTCCGGGGGCCTACGTGCGCGTGCCGGCCGGATGCGAGCACGCAGTATCCGTCGGCCCGTGGGGCTGCACCTTCTTCTTCGTCTACGAATCGGAGCCGGCCGCCTCGGCGTCACACGCCGACGATCACATCCCGAGGCCGCCGTTGACCGCCAGCACCGACCCGGTGATGTAGCCGGCGTCGTCAGCGCCGAGCGCGGTGGACGGCGTCGAGCGCCACCCCGACCACCTCGTTCTCGGTGAGGTTGGCGCCTTCGTCGGCGAACCGGCGGAACGTGTCCTCGCCCAGTCGGGCTCGCAGCTCTGTCGCCGCCTCACGCAACATGGCTTCGTCGGCGCCGAACGGGCGGGCGCCGGTGCGGGCCGTCTCCACGGCTCCGTAGAGGACGGCGGCGTCGCGGACCGCTCCCACCCGGACGAGCAGGTCGACCAGCGTCCGCAGGGTCACCCACTGGGAGGTCCAGGCACCCGCCCGCTGCCATTCGACGATGACCGCCTCGTAGTAGCGAAGGGCGCCGGCGGCGTCGTCCTGTCGCGCCTTGAGCGTCGCCAGCGCGACACGGGCCAGACCGACGACAAAGGTGCTGTTCACCGCCTCGGCCAGCTCGACGGCGCGACAGAGGTGCTCCTCGGCAGACGGGTCCCCGGCGCCGGAGATCTCACCCAGCACATAGTGGCCGAAGGCCCTGGCCGTCGGGCTGCCCGACCCCTCGGCGGTGGCGAACGTCGCCGCGGCCAGGTCGCCCGCCGCCTCGGCGTCGCCACTCCACGCCCGGGCCAGGCTGGCGCTGCCGAGGTCCCACACCGCCTGGAGGAGATCTCCCGCCGAGAGCGCCAGCTCGTAGGCCTCCCGGAAGAGGGTTTCCGCCTCCGGGAGATCGCCGAGGAGGATCGCGACGTCAGCCAGCGCTTCCAGCGCCGGGCGATGGCCCTGGCGATCGAGGTCCCGGGCCGCCTCCAGGGCCGCCCGGGCCGCGGCACTGGCGGCGTCGAGGTCGCCGCGCTGCCAGGCACCGGCGGCGGCCGAGGCGAGCACCGCCGACAGTCGCCGTGAACCGGACCCGGCCGCCGCGCCGGCCGCCACCTCCGCCCATCGGAGGACCTCGGACTGGACCCGCCAGAGCGCATACGGGTGGAGGGCAATCGCCAGCCGCAGGCTGGCCTCGGAATCGCTCCCGACGAGCCAGGCATGAGCGGCTCGCAGCTCGTCGAGGTGCTCTCGCACGGCTCCGGCCCATTCACCCTCCCGAGGGCCGGCGAGCTCAGTCGCCGCCCGCTCGGCCAGTTCGAGCGCCCACTGGGCATGTCGGTCCCGGGCCGAGGCCACGGTGCCCTGGATCGTGAGCTGCTCCAGTCCGTAGCTCCGCATCGTGTCGAGTAGCGAGTAGCGATTCGGCCCGGCGCCGGGATGCTCGGTCAGGAGGGAGCAGTCGACCAGGCGGAGGACGGCCGGGGTGACGTCGTCCGGCTCGACGCCGTCGCCGGCGACGACGGCGCCGGCGGCATCGAGGTCGAACCGTCCGGCGAACGTGGCGAGCCGGTCGAACACCTGTTGGACAACCGGTTCCAGCTGCTCGTAGGACCAGTCGAGCACGGCTCGGAGCGAGCGGTGGCGACTGCTCGTCCGGGGCCCCCCGGTCAGGACACGGAACCGTTGGTCGAGGCTACGGGCGATGCCCTCCAGCCCCATCCCGTGCAGCCGGGCCGCAGCCAGTTCGATGGCCAGCGGCAGTCCGTCCAGCCGGCGACAGACATCCTCGACCGTGGTGAGCGCGTCCGGTCCCGGGGCGAAGTCCACATCGACGGCGTGGGCGCGGTCGACGAAGAGGCGGACGGCGGGCGAGTCACCGCCCTCCGCCGTCAACGGGGTGACGGTCCAGAGGTGCTCGCCGTCGACTGCCAGCCTCTCCCGGCTGGTGGCGAGGACGTCGATGCCCCCGGTGCGCTGGATCGTTCGTTCCGCCAGGGCGGCCACCGCGCCGATGACGTGCTCGCAGTTGTCGAGGAGGAGCAGCGCCCGTCGGCCGGCCAGGTGCTCGAGCAGGCGGTCATCGAGGCGGCGGAGGGCGCGCTCCTCCACGCCCACGGCCCCGGCCACCGCCCGGACGACGTCGCCGGGGCGGGTGACGGCGGCGAGGTCACAGAAGTGGAGTCCGTCCGGATAACGGTCGGCGATGACGGCGCAGACCTCGAGGGCCAGTCTGGTCTTGCCGACCCCGGCCGGCCCGCAGAGCGTGAGCAGCCTGGCCCGCTCCAGCAGGCCGCTGATGGCGGAGACGTCGCCGTCGCGCCCCACGAAGCTGCTCACCGGGAGCGCCAGCCGGTGCGGATGCTCTGCCGCCCAAGTTGTCGGCACCGTCCGGTCCGGCAGCGTGTGCTGGAGGACCTGGCCCTCGATGCGCCGGAGGGCCGGTGACGGCTGGAGGCCGAGCTCGGCGAGATGGTGCCGCCACGCCTGGTAGGTGGCCACCGCCTCGGTGTGCCGGCCCTGCCGGTAGAGCGCCTCCATCAACAGGCCCCGCGCCTGTTCCCGTTCCGGATGTTCGGCCAGGAGGGCGTCGAGGCCGGCAGCGGCCTCGGGGGCCCGACCGAGGGTGAGGAGCAACTCGGCTCGCTGTTCCCGGGCCGCCAGGTGCAACTCCTCCAGGCGGACCGACTCGGGCTGGGCGAAGGCCCGATCGGCGAACTCGGCCAGGGCCGGGCCCCGCCACAGCGCCAGCGCCTCGTCGAGGAGGCGCAGGGCGTCCGCGCCCGCCGTTCCGCCGGTGGCGAGGAGGCCCATCAGGTCCTCGAAGTGGGCCGTGTCGAGCTGCTCACGGGCGACCGTGAGCCGGTAGGCGCGCTCCCCGGTGACCAAACCGGCGTCGGGGCCGAGAGCCTTGCGCAGGCGGGAGATCTGCGTGCGGAGGGCGCCTTCCGGATCGGCGGGCGGAGCGTCGCCCCACAGCTCGTCCATCAGCCGGTCGGCGGGCACCGTCCGGTTGGCCTCCACGAGGAGGACGGTGAGCACGAGCCGCTGCCGCCAGCTGGCGAGCCCGAGGACGACCCGGTCCGTCCGCACCTCCAGCGGACCGAGCATCCCGTACCGCAGCGCCTCCTGATCGTCATCGTGCAAGGCCAGCATTATCACGCTCTACCGCCCTGTTGGCGCGGGCCGGCTCCGGCCCGAGCCGACACGGAGCTGACACGCCGCTGACAGGCGCGGGGCGCAGGCTCACGACATGGAGACGCCGCTACCCCAAAGGTCGGTCAAGACGACGAGTACAGGGGCGGCGCTGGAACGGCTCCGGGAGAGCTTCGCTGGCCGTCTGGTCACTGCGGGTGACGCCGGCTATGACGAGGCGCGGCGGGTGTGGAACGCCACCGCCGACCGGCGCCCGGCACTGGTCGCCGGCTGCGCCACGCCCGCCGACGTCGTCGCCGCCCTGCGGTTCGCCCGCGACCAGCACCTGGAGGTGGCGGTCCGCGGCGGCGGCCACAGCTACCCGGGGTTCTCCACCTGTGACGACGGCGTGGTGATCGATCTCGGTCCGATGCAGCAGGTGACCGTCGATCCCGACCGGCGGATCGCCACCGTGCAGGCCGGTGCCCTGCTCAAGGGACTCGATACCGCCACCCAGCACTACGGCCTGGTCTGTCCCAATGGCGCCGTTGGTCATACCGGTATCGCCGGGCTGACGCTGGGAGGCGGCCTCGGCCGGCTGATGCGGCGTTTCGGGCTGACGATCGACAACCTCATCGACGTCGAGCTGGTCAGCGCCGACGGCCGGCACATCCGGGCATCCGAAGACGAGCACCCAGACCTGTTCTGGGGACTGCGGGGCGCAGGGGCCAACTTCGGGATCGCCACCTCGTTTCGGTTCCGGCTCCACCCGGCCGGTCCCGACATCGTCGCCGGGGCCGCCGTGTGGCCTGCCGAACGGGCCCACGAGGTCGCCGAAACCTTCCGACAGTGGTCGATCAGCGCCCCCGACGACCTGACCGCGGCGTTCTCGGTGTTCCTGGCTGGAGACGAGTTCGGACCCGATCTCGCCGGACGCCCGATCGTCGTCATCGCCGCCGCCCATCTCGGCGCCGACAGCGCCGTGGCCGGCGACCTCGCCCCGATCCGGGCCCTCCGGCCCGCGCTCGACACCTTCGCCCGGATCTCCTACCTGGACATGCAGACGGCCAGCGACGGCTACTACGCATGGGGAAGGCGCAACTACTGGAAGGGCGTGTTGCTCACCGA
>JAUZEY010000476.1 GCA_030838785.1 Actinomycetota bacterium
TCGGGCGGCCTCCTCGGCCTGTCGGGTGGCCAGCTCGGCCTGTCGGGTGGCCAGCTCGGCCTCGTAATCGGCGATGACCTCGTCGACTTCGGACGGGAGGTGCCCGGGGGCCAGCTCCTCGAAGCGGGCGTAGGCGGCGTCGCGGCCGGCCCGGGCGGCGGCCAGGCGAGCCTCCGCCTCATCGATCCGGGCCCGTTCGAAGCGGATCTGGTCGAGCCCTTCGGCCCCCGTCACGCCGACCGAGGCCAGCTCGTGGGCGGCCTCCACCGATGCTTCCCGGGCCGCATGGCCCGCTACCCGCAGGTCGACGGTCATCATGGCGATGAGGGCGATCGGCACCAGGAGCCAGTAGATGTTCCAACCCAGGGCGCCGATCACGATGGCCATGCCGGTGGCGCTGATGAGCGCTCCCACCAGGCGCCGCCAGGCGGCGGGGAGATTGTCCTGGATCTCGAGGGCCCGGGCCAGCGTGGACTCGGCGGTGTGGAGTCGTGCGGCGCCCGGGCCGGACGTCTCTCTCGCCAGGGGACGCCCGGCCGCCTCGGAGGCAGCCCGGGCCAAGGCGTCGTCGGCCACCCGAGCGTCGACCGCGGCCTGGCGCAGCGCCGCCACGTCGAGCCCTGGCGCCCCATCGGCAATCTGGTCCATACCGTCTGAATTCGGGGCCGGTACCCCGAGATCCTCGCCGGTCGTCCCCCGACCATTCGCGGTCGCGGCGGGCGGCGTCGGCGGCGGACCCGGGACGGGGGAGGCGGGCGGGGCGATGCCGAGGGTCGCCTCGGCCGCCCGGAGCTGGGCCTCGGCCTCCGCCCGCTCGGCCAGGAGCGAGTTCCGGTCGATGCCGGTCAGGGCCTCGGTCATGAGGGCCTGCGCTTCCTCCATGGTCAACGGGACGAAGGCGTCGGTCGAGTCGACCGGGGCCGACCCCTCGCCTACGGTTCCCCGCGCCGCCCGGGGGTTCTCCGCCCCGGGGCGGGCCGTCGACGACGAGGAGGTGGGCGATGCCCGTCGAGCCCGTTCCGACCCCGAGCGCCCCGGCTTCGGCCGGCCCTTACTCACCGGCCGTCCGAGCGGGCGACTGGCTGGCGCTGGCCGGCCAGGTGGGGATCGATCCGGTCACCGGCTCACTGGCCGACGGCGGCGTGGAAGACCAGACGCGCCAGGCGCTGGCCAATGTGGCCGCCGTGCTGGGCGACTGCGGAGCCACACTTGCCGATGTGGCCAAGACCACGGTGTTCCTTCTCGACATGGGCGACTTTCCGGTCATGAACGAGGTCTACGCCGATGCCTTCGCCGGGCACAAGCCCGCCCGCTCGACCGTTGCCGTGGCCGCCCTTCCACTGGGGGCCCGGGTCGAGGTCGAGGTGTGGGCCTACGTGCCCCGCCGAGACCCATTGTAAAGGGCGCCCGGCCGGGTACCGTAGGGGTCATGTTGGGAGCCGTGATCGTTGTGATCGTTATGGTGCTTTTGGGGCCTGTGGCGCTCTTTGGGGGTGGTGCGCTGTGGAGCGCCCTGGTCGGGAACGCCCTGTCATCCCTCGGGCCGGTTGACCCCCCCGACGCCCCAGCGTGACTGGCCGAACCGGTAGCCGACGGAGCGCACCGTCTGGATCCAGCCGGCGTGGTCGTCGCCCAGCTTGGCCCGCAGCCGCCGCACGTGGACGTCGACCGTGCGGGCGCCCCCGTAGTACTCATAGCCCCAGACCCGGGACAGCAGCGTCTCCCGGGTGAACACCTTGCCGGGGTGGGTGGCGAAGAACTTGAGCAGCTCGTGCTCCATGTACGTGAGGTCGAGCGGCCGCCCGCCGACCGCCGCCTGGTAGGTCTCGAGGTTGATCACGAGGTCGCCGTACTCGACCACCTCGGGCCCCGTCGCCCGTCCCGCCCGCCAGGCCAGAAGCCGCAGCCGGGCCTCCAGCTCCTTGGGGTGGAACGGGGTCAGGCAGAAGTCGTCGAACAGGTCCTCCCGGAGCTCGAGGTCGCCGAGCTGGTTGCCGGCCACGAGCACGAGGACGGGCTGCACCGGAACGTCACGGCGCCGCAGCGCCCGGCAGATGACGAAGGCGCCCTCGGCGTCGCCCTCGGCGCTGACCACGGCCCCGGACCAGCCGTCGGGCGGCTCGAGCTGGGCGGCTATCGAGGCGTTGGCCACGGCCTTCCAGGAGTAGCCGGCCAGGTCGAGCGTCTGGACGAGCAGGGGCGGCGGCGGATCAGGAAAGACCAGAAACGGCTCCATGAGATTCATGGCCTCCTACAGGGTCCCGAGGTAGCGGTTGACCTCGAAGGGGGTCACGTAACTCTTGTAGTCAGCCCACTCCAGCCGCTTGTTGCGGAGGAAGTAGTCGAAGACGTGCTCGCCGAGCACCTCGGCCACCAGGTCGGAGTGCTCCATCGCATCGAGGGCCTCGGACAGGGAGTTCGGGAGGCTGTCGATCCCTTCCGCCATCCGCTCCTCGGGGGTCATCTCGTAGATGTTGTTGGTGGCCTCAGGGGGCAGCTCGTAGCCCTTCTCGATCCCCCGCAGCCCGGCCGCCAGCATCAATGAGAAGGCCAGGTAGGGGTTGCAGGCCGGGTCCGGCGCCCGGTACTCGACCCGGCTGCCCGACTCGCCCCGCCGAGGGATCGGCACCCGCACCAGGGCCGAGCGGTTGTTGCGGGCCCAGCAGATGTAGACCGGCGCCTCGAAGCCGGGGATGAGCCGCTTGTAGGAGTTCACCCACTGGTTGGTGACGGCGGTGATCTCCTTGGCGTGGTGGAGGAGCCCGGCGATGAACCCCTTGGCCACCGTCGACAGGCCGTACTCGTCGCCGGCGTCGTGAAAGGCGTTCACGTCGCCCTCGAACAGCGACAGGTGGGTGTGCATGGCCGACCCGTTCCAGCCTGCCACCGGCTTCGGCATGAAGGTGGCGTAGACGCCCCGGCTCTGGGCCACCTCCTTGACGACCATCCGGAAGGCCATGACGTTGTCGGCCATGGTCAGCGCGTCGGTGTAGCGGAGGTCGATCTCCTGCTGGGAGGGGGCGATCTCGTGGTGGCTGTACTGCACCGGGATGCCCATGCTCTCGAGGGCCAGGATCGTCTGCTTGCGGAGCTCCGACGCCTCGTCGGACGGCGTCAGGTCGAAGTAGCTGGCCTGGTCGAGGGGGATGGGCTCGCTGGCGGAGCGGAAGTAGAAGTACTCCATCTCCGGGCTGACGTAGAAGGTGAAGCCCCGCTCCCGGGCCTTCTCCAGCGTGCGCTTGAGGACGTAGCGGGGGTCGCCGTCGAACGGCTCGCCCGACGGTGTGTAGATGTCGCAGAACATCCGCGCGACGGGTGCCTCCTCGCCGGGGACGTGGACGAGTTCGAACGTCCCCGGGTCGGGGCGGGCCATCATGTCGGATTCCTGGATGCGGCTGAACCCGTCGATGCACGAACCGTCGAACTCCATCCCGGAGTCGAGGGCGTCCTCCAGCTCGGCCGGCGTGATGGCGAACGACTTGAGCATCCCCTGCACGTCCGTGAACCACAGCCGCACAAAACGGACGTTGCGCTCCTCGACGGTCCTGAGCACATACTCCAGTTGTCGTTCCATGCGGCCAGTCTGCCGCCCAAGAGGGCCTCGGGACCACATCCGACCCCTCTCACCGGCCCGTTTAACTGAGCGTTCATGCTTGGGAAACGGGTGGGAAATTGCCCGCGGGAACGCTCCCCCGCGGTACTGCGCCGCCGGGAAGGTTTCGTTAGGCTGCGCTGCCTGAGAACCGGGCCTTGAGATGGAGGTTGACAGCGTGGAGCAGCGCACTCCGAGCGACGTCGTTCGGCTGGTTCAGGAGCAGGGCATCGAGGTTGTCGACTTCCGTTTCTGCGACCTCCCCGGGCTCATGCAGCACTTCTCGGTCCCGTCCCACGAGCTGTCCGAAGAAGCGTTCGAGGACGGGTACGGCTTCGACGGGTCGTCGATCCGGGGGTTCCAGGAGATCCAGGAGTCCGACATGCTCCTGATCCCGGACCCCAACACGGCGGTGATCGACCCGTTCCGCCCCCACCCCACCATCAACATCAACTGCTTCGTGCGTGACCCCGTCACGGGCGAGAGCTACACCCGGGACCCGCGCTACGTGGCCAAGAAGGCCGAGGACTACCTCCGGGGGACGGGCCTGGCCGACACGGCCTACTTCGGGCCCGAGGCGGAGTTCTACATCTTCGACTCGGTGCGCTTCGACCAGAACCAGAACTCCTCCTACCACTACGTCGACTCGATCGAGGGGGCGTGGAACACCGGCCGGGAGGAGGAAGGCGGGAACCTGGGCTACAAGCCCCGGTATAAGGAGGGCTACTTCCCCACCTCGCCCATGGACCACTACCAGGACCTCCGGTCCGAGATGGTCCGCCAGCTCGAGAAGGTCGGCATCGAGATCGAGGTCCAGCACCACGAGGTCGGCACCGCCGGCCAGGCCGAGATCGACATGCGGTTCGACTCGATGCTCCGCATGGCCGACAAGGTCATGCTCTACAAGTACGTGGTGAAGAACACCGCCCT
>JAUZEY010000480.1 GCA_030838785.1 Actinomycetota bacterium
CCCCCGGAGGTCAGAACTGGGGAAATTCAGTGATCGAGTCTGGGGAGATTCCGCTGATCCTGGTCACAGGTGCATGTGGTCGAGGATCTCTGCATCGCTCGGCCAGTAGCCGATGAGCTTGGCGTGCTGGTTGATGACGAACGAGAGGGTGATCGGCCCCATCTGGGAGTTCTGGCTCAGCGGGACACCGAGCCAGCCGGCGTCCCACTCGGGGTGGGCGGCGACCTTGCGGCGGATCATCGAGTGCATCACCCGGACGGTCACCGCCGCCTTGCGCCCGGCGCCCCCCTGGCGCAGGCCGTCCGGCTCCGAGGTGTCGAGCCAGAACCGGCAGGTCTCCAGGTAGCGGCCGAAGGCGGTCCCGCCGGTGTAGGTCCCGGTCAGGACCAGCGGCTTGTGGATCATCTCGACGCGGTAGCCCTCCAACGAGATCAGGCCGAAGTAGTAGAAGGCGTCCACCCCGTAGCGGCGCAGGACCCGTGCGCCCCGCTCCACCCGGTCCCAGTCCAGCCAGTCCGGCTCGGAGTCGAGGTGCTTGAACAGCGAGACCAGTTCAGGCGGAGCATCGGCCACGCTGTCGATGCCCTGGTCCAGGGCCTGGTCGACCAGCCCATGCAGCCGGCGAGCCCAACCACCGCGGAACGCCGCGTCCACCAGCGCGTCGGACAGGGCGTCGCCCCGAGCCCGGTCGCGGCCCAGCTGGCGGGCGACATCATCGGGGAGCGTCAGCGAACCGGAGACGAACCGGCCGGTGAACGCCGCGACCCGAGCTCCGATATCGGTGTTCAGGTTCTCGAAGTAGCGGAACGACGCAGGAATCGGCAGCGAGCTCATACCCGGAGTCTACGAAAAAATTGGCACTTGTCAATTAAAATTCGGGCGCATATCCTCGGCCGATGAACGACGCACGCCCGAGGGGCCGGCCGCGCCGGGACGAGCCTCCGGCCCCGATGGACCAGGTGCTCAGCGCCGCGCTGCACGCCTTCGCCACCCATGGGTACCAGGGGGTTTCGGTGCGGACGCTGAACCGCGAGCTCGGGGTCAGTCACAACCTCCTGCACCAGCGCTTCGGCTCCAAGCTCGGCATCTGGTACGCGGCGGTGGAGTGGGGCTTCGGTCGGTTGACCGAGGAGCTCGGTCAGGCGCTCTCGGGCGCCATCGACCCGCGGGAGCAGCTGCGCCTGTTCATCCGAACCTTCGTGGAGTTCTCGGCCCGGCACCCGGATGTCCAGCGACTCGTCATCCAGGAGGGAGGCAACCCCTCGGAGCGCCTCACCCACCTGCTCGACCGCTACGTCCGCCCGACCGTCGCCGCGCTCACCCCCACCCTCGGGCGTCTGGCGCGCTCGGGCGGCGTGCGTCCGGTCCCGCCGGAGGTCGTGTACAACCTCATCACCTCGGCCGGCACCAACTACAGCTCGGACGCGCTCACCCGGGAGCTGTTCGGCGCCGGGGCGTTGGCCCCCGAGTCCATTCCCCGCTACGCCGAAGCGGTGGTGACCGTCATCCTCGACGGCCTCACGACGTGATCTCGTACCGGACGGGGAGGTGCTTGTGACCGCCGACGAAGATCGAGCGGGTCAGTTCGGCGGGGCCGGCGGGCTCGATCGAGCGCAGCCGGGGGATGAGCTCGCGGAACAGCGCCCGCATCTCCATCTTGGCCAGCAGGGCGCCGAGGCAGTAGTGGGCGCCGAAGCCGAAGGCGAGATGGCGGTTCGGCTGCCGGGCGACGTCGAAGCGGAACGGGTCGTCGAAGACGGCCTCGTCGCGGTTGGCCGACCAGTACGACAGCAGCACCCGCTCGCCGGGTTCGAGCCGCTGGCCGGCCAGTTCGTACGGCTCGACCAGGTTGCGGAGGAAGTGGCGGACGGGGCTCACCCAGCGGATCATCTCGTCGACGGCGGTCGGGACGAGCTCGGGGCTGGCCCGCAGCCGGTCGAGCTGCTCGGGGTTCTCGAGGAGCGCCTGGAGGCCCCCGGCCATCGAGTAGGACGTCGTGTCGTGGCCGGCCGTGGCGATGATCACGAAGTAGGAGACCATCTGGAACGGCCCGAGCGGCTCGCCGTCGACGGTGGCGTTGGCGATCACCGAGGCGAGGTCGTCGGTGGGCCTGGCCCGTCGCTCGTCGATGAGCCCGCCGAAGTAGGTGAAGAAGTCGTAGATGACCTGCATCTGGTCCTCGGGGCGGGCCCCCCGGGCCAGCTCCGGGTCGTCACCGCCGAAGAGCTCCTGGGTCAGCTGCAGCATTCGGGGGTAGTCGGATTCCGGCAGCCCGAGGATCGACAGGATCACTTCCAGCGGCATCGGCTTGGCGATGTCGGCGGCGAAGTCGCAGGCGCCTCCCATCTCGACCATGCGGTCCACGGCCCGGCGGGCCAGTTCGGCGATCCGGGATTCGAGGCGGGCCAGGCTGCTGGCCTGGAACCAGTCGGCGGTCACCGCCCGGTAGGCACGGTGCTCGGGGTCGTCCACGTGGACCAGGGTGGCCAGCTCCCCAGCCTGTTTCGCGATGCGTTCGGTTTCCGTGTCCATGAGGACGGGCTGGGGCCGGTTCCGGAAGACGGCGGGATTGCGTTCCGCCTCCAACACATCGGCGTAGCGGGTGACGGCGTAGAACGGCTCGAATCCGTCCGCCTCCACCCGCTGGACCGGGGCCTCCCGGCGCAAACGCGTGCAGGCCCGGTGGAACGCCGCCTCGTCGGCGTAGGCGTCGGCGTCGACGAACACCAGGGCCGCTTCCTCGCACGCAATCGATGTCACAGACCGCTCCCTTTCCGTGCCGGCAGGGATACCTTAAGGTATGGTGGCGGGCATGTCCACACCGCTCTCCGACAGCCAGTACTTCGCCACGGCCATGGACATCCTCGGGGAGTCCGGCCCGGAGGGGCTCACGATCGCCGCGCTGTGCGGGCGGCTCCGGGTCACCAAGGGCAGCTTCTACCACCACTTCGGCGGGCTCGGTGAGTTCGTCCACCGGTTCCTGGCCTGGTGGGTGGGCGAGAGCGTCGAGCTCGTCCGCCAGATGGAGGCGGAGGAGGACAACCGGCGTCGCCTGGAGCTGGCTTCGGAACATGCCTTGGCCTTCCGCCATGAGGCGGAGGCTGCCATCCGGGCCTGGGGGCACAGCGTTCCGGAAGTGGCGGCGGCCGTCCGGGGGGTCGACGGCGTGCGCCAGGATTACCTGGCCTGGGCCTTCCGGGAACTCGGCGTGACCAGGGCCGACGCCCAGTTCTTCGCCCGACTGTCCGTTGATCTCCTCGTGGGCCGCCAGTCGCGGGAACAGCGCGTCGACGTCGGCCAGCTGTCGACCGCCTTCAATCGTGTCCGGGAGATGATCTTCGCCTTCGCCGACATGGAGCCGGCGTCTCCGCCGCGGCGCCCGGTTCGAATCAAGCCCTTGCCAACAAACATACCCTAAGGTATGGTGGCGGCGATTTGAGAGGAGTCCCACCCCCCTCATGACCAGCACCGCTGTTACCTCTCCAGGCGGCGCCGCCGAGCCGACGGCCGCTCGAGGCGTCGCACCGTGGCCGAGCGCCCGGAACCAGCGCAGCTCGATCGTCGCCCAGTTCGGCGGCGACCGCACCGATCTGGCGCAGTGGGCGTTGACGACGGCCGACCCGTTGGCTGATGCGGTGGCGGTCGCCCTCCACAGCGAAGGTGGGGCCGTGCGGGCGGCCTTCGACACGGGCGTCACCGAAGGCCTGGCGTCCCTTACCGATCCTCACCCGGCGGTGGCCGCCCTCCTGGCCAGCACCGAGGGGCTCCCGCACTACGCCGACGACGAACTCCTCGATCTTGGCTCGGCGCCCCATTTTACGGTGCCGATGCCGGTGCATCTGGTGTCGTTGAGCGCCGGTGCGCTGCTGCGGGTCTACGGATCGCCGTCGATCGCCAACGTGCTCGCGTCGACGAGCCGGCTGATCGACGGAGCCGACCGCCGCATCCGCGAGACCGGCCAGTGGGTCGTCACCGCCATGCTCCCCGGAGCGCTGCGCGCTGGCGAGGCCGGTTACGTCGCGACGTTGCAGGTCCGCCTGCTCCATGCGCAGAGACGCGTGATCGCCCGGCGCCACGGCTTCGACGAGGCGGCGTTCGGTGCTCCCATCAACCAGGTCGACCTGGCCCGCACCTGGATGGATTTCACGCTGACTTCGCTGCGGGCCGAGGAACAGATGGGCTTCGGGCTCACCGCCACCGAGGTGGCGACGCTGTACCGGTACTGGTGGCTGATCGCCCACCTGATGGGCATCGATGGCCGGCTCGTCGAGGGCATCGCCAGCCATGACCAGGCCGCTCGCGTCGACGGGCTGCTCCAGGCGGTGACGGGGCCGCCGATCCCCGAGTCGACGCAGCTGGCCGCGGCCACGGTGGCGTCGATTTCGTCCGCTCTCCAAGAGGAACTCTCGATCCCCACCGGCATCGGCGCCAAGGCGCTGAGCACGTTGGCCCGCCGATTCCATGGCGAGACGCTGTCCGACGAGCTCCGTCTCGCGCATTCAGCCATAGCCAGCGCGGCCCTCGACACGGCGATCCGGACGGTGCGGGCTCGGCGCCGGAAGCTGCGCCGCGACCCCGCCCGGTGGGAGGCCGCCCGCCGGCGCAACCTCGGCGAAGCCCGCAACTACCTCGCCGCCACCACCGAGGCGCCCGAGTACGTCGGCCACGAACCGGGTGGAAGCCGATGAGGCTTGCCGCCGCCGTGATCCCGCTCGGCGTGGTGGCCGCGCTGGCGGGGCCGGTTCCGGCCCGGGCGCAGTTCGGGAGTGGCTCGGCCTTCACCGCCACGGCGAATGCCCGGCTGGCCCAGGTGACGTTCACGGCTCGACCGCCGATCGGCGTGGACCCCCTCCTCGATCCGGGGGCTGCCACCGCCCAGGCGCAGGTCGATTCGCTAGGTGTCTCGCAAGCCTTCTCCTCCTCGGCCTATCCGGGGCAGAGCGTGCTCACGGCGGACGGGTCGCTGGCCACGGTGACCGACGGCCGGGTCGGCTCGAAGGAGATACCCGAGTATCCGTTCATCGCCTCGTCCGCCTACCCGGCGCGCCCCGCCGACAGCGTGGAGGCCGGACCGCTGACGATGAGGGCCGAGTCGTCGAGCCTGTCGAGCGCCGGACTCGCCACCGACGGTCTCGGTCAGGCCGTGGCCCGGGCCAGTTCGGAACCGTCCACGCTGGAGGCGTCGGCCAGCGCCGAGACCAACTTCGGTTCGGTCCGGCTCGGAAAGCTGATCCAGCTCCGTGGTGCCCACAGCTTCGCCGCCGCCCGCCAGGAGCCGGCCGGGGCGCTGCAGACGACGAGCCTGTTCGAAGTGGCGGGCCTCGAGGCGTTGGGCACGCCGATCACCGTCGGTCCGCAAGGTCTCATGCTGGGCGGGCGGCCGGCGGCGCCCGTCGCCCCCGACGGAGGGCTCACCGGTCTGCTCGGCGCCCTGAAGGAGAAGGGCGTCGAACTCTCCTTCTTCCCGGAGCGGAAGGTTCCCGGGGGCGTGCAGGCCGGCGGGCTCGAAGTCCGCCTCGTGCAATCACCGCCGCCGCAGGTGGCGTCGGGCATCGACGTCCTGGTTTCGACGATCACCCTCGGGGGAAACCAGGCCACCGTCGACAATCGCGCCCTGCCGAGCACCGACTTCTTCGGCGGTTCGACCGCCGCTCCGCCGGGTTCGGCGAGCGCGCCCGGGGGCTTCACCAGCCCTCCCGAAGGGTCCTCGGCGTCGGGCGCCGAAGCGGCCCCCGGCCCGGCTCTGCCGCCCGCCGCGGCGCCGCCTCCCTGGGGTCACGACTCGCCGGCCCCGGGCGGATCGCCCGCCTCTCCACCGGTGCCGCCGGAGGCCGCGCCATCCGGCGGAGATTCGCAAGCCGCTCTCGGCACGGAGGCGATCAACGCCCAGGGGCTGAGGGTCCGGCTCGGCGGCATCTATCCGTTCCTGGCCTTGGCCGTCGTCGTCGCCGTCGCGCTCGCCGGGTCGTTCCGCCGCCTCACCGGACAGAGGAGGACACGTTCGTGAATGCGTTGCATTGGCTCCGGGCGCAGTGGGATCGGGCGCTGGCGGTCGGCTTGTTCCTGGCCAGCGGGGCCTGCCTCCTG
>JAUZEY010000484.1 GCA_030838785.1 Actinomycetota bacterium
CGCTCGCATGAGCAGCCCAAAGATCCGGCACCCGAGGCAGTAGGCAAAGACCGATTCGAGCGTGGCGGCGACGACCAGGGGCCCCAACACCACGTAGGCCGCCCCGCGCCGGTTCAATCCCAGGGCCAGGAGAGCGGCCGTAGCCGACATGACGGCTCCCATTCCCTGAGCGAATCGCGTGGGAGGTCCCGGGACGGGTCTCGGGGCGACCCCGAGCCTGGGTGTGACCACACGGGTCACGAACTGGCCCAGCGGGCTCAGTGTCGGGCCGCTCAACACCCGAGCCACAAACCCATAGGCGATCACGGCCGTGACCCAGGGCTGGTCGAACACGATCGTGGCCAGGCTCAGCAGCCCCACGCCGCCGGCGACCAAGCGTGCCGAGACCTCATTGACCGGGTCGGGAAACGAGAACAGGGCCCGTCCAGTCGCTACAGACAAATCGTGCCTCCTCACAATCATGGCGGCTGGCGCTCCCCGTCCTCCAACCTCGTTCCCCGGACCACAACGCCAACCCCCAGCCTCGAATTCCGGCGATTCATCGTTCTTCCCCGTTCGTGCCGACGGGTCGGTGGCAAATCGAATCTTTGTGAGTTGCACGCCGAAACGAACTCTTCTACGATTCGCAGCACCCGCCACGGACGGGGGCGGCAGCTCGGAGAGGACACGCGAGATGACGACGACAAACGACGCGATCGTCGAGTTCTCGAAGGATGGCGACGTCGCTCTCGTGTATATGAACCGACCGCCGCACAACCTGATGGAACGATCGCTGCTGGACGGGCTCACCCGAGCATTCCAACGGGCGTTGGACGAGGGCTGCCGTTCGATCCTCATTGGGAGCCGGCTGCGCCACTTCTGCGCCGGCGCGGACCTCGCAGCCATGATGGCCGGGGAGATCGAGAAGCTCGACCTGCTCGGTTTCCTCCACGCGATGGAGGACCTGCCCATCCCGACCGTGGCGGCGATCCACGGCGCGGCCCTCGGCGGTGGCTTCGAGCTCGCGCTCGCTTGCGACCTCATCATCGCAACGGAATCGGCCCAGATCGGCCTGGTGGAGACGACGCTCGGCCTGTTTCCCCTCATGGGTGGCGTTCCCCGGGCGGTGGCCCGCGCCGGGCTGGGGCGGGGGAAGGAGCTCACCCTGCTCGGCCGTCGCCACCCGGCGGCCACACTTGAACGCTGGGGCCTGATCAACCAGGTTGTCCCGGATGAGGAGTTGGCGAACGCCGGGCTCTCCCTGGCCCGCCAACTCGCAGCCGGCCCGACGATCGCATACCGCGCCGTCAAGCGCCTCGCCAACCACACGGTATCCCACGGCGTTCACGCGGCGGACGACATCACGGCAGAGGTGGGAGCCGAAGTTTGGGAGAGTCGCGACTTGAAGGCCGGCCTGGACGCCTTCGTCAGGACGGGGACCGCAGAAGCGGTCTTCAATGGCTCCTAGTCCACCGGCCGCCCAGCTCAGGGGAACCGAAACGTTGACTCGACCGCTCGATGGTGTAGGCGTGCTCGACTTCACCCGGGTCCTGGCTGGGCCACATTGCGTGAAGGTTCTCCATGACCTCGGTGCGTCGGTCATCAAGGTGGAACCGCCGTCAGGGGACCTCGCACGGTTGGCCGTCCCCATCTCCGGAGGCACCTCTCACTACTACGCGCAGCAGAACGCCGGCAAGCGCAACATCTCGATCGACCTCAACTTCCCCAGTGGCCGGGCGATCGCGATGGAGCTCTGCGAACGAGCCGACGTCATCGTCGAGAACTTCAGGCCTGGGACACTGGCGTTCTACGGCCTTGACTACCGTTCCGTCGCCGACAACAACCCACGGATCGTCTACGTATCGATCAGCGGCTATGGGCAGACAGGTCCGTGGAGGAGTCGGGCCGGGTTCGCGCCGACAGTCCAGGCCGAGACCGGATTCACCGACGCCCTCCTTCGCCACTTCAGCCTCGACGGCGAGGGAGCCCGGAACGACTTCTCCTCCCACGCGGACGTCTATACCGGCTTGGAGGCGGCGATCGCCACGTTGGCGGCGTTGCAGCAGCGCAACACGACCGGGCGCGGCCAGCACGTGGACGTTGCCATGTCCGCGACGATGCTCGCAGTCAACGAGCGACTGCATGCCCAGCTGTCGGATATCGATACCGAAGGCGAACCGGTGGCGCTGAGCGCTTCCGACTCCCCCATCATCGGGTTGCCGGGTGGCGTCAGAGTGACCATCGCGGGGAGCCCCGTATACACCCCGATCTTCCATCGGTACTGCGCCATCATGCGCCGCACCGACCTTCTCTCCGACCCGCGTTTTCTGACGCCGCACCTGCGGAAGGAGAACGAACGGGAACTGCTCGCCGAAGTCAGGAACTGGCTCCTGACCTTCTCCGACCTCGAAGCGATCGAAGCTCAGGTGAAGGTCGGTGGGCTGGCGATCGGCGTCGTCCGCACCACCGAGGAGTTCATCGACTCGGAATGGAGCCAGCATCGCCGGCCGGTTGTCGAGGTGGGCGACGGCGCAGGGGGCGTCATCCGGGTGCCTCGACCCCCGTGGCTGTTTTCCGAGGCGGCCCTCGAAGACGCGACGACGGTCGCCCAACGCGGGGAGCACAACTTCGATGTTCTTTCGGAGTTGGGCGTCTCAGGGGAAAGGATCAAGCAGCTCGAAGCGGAAGGCGTCCTGTCGTCGGATCCCTGACCTTACGTGCTTCTCGTATGTCGAAAGCACCCGCGGCCCGCAGCCGCCTGGCCGCCCGAACGGCGAGGATGGTTGCCAGCAGGTTGATGGCGAAGTGAAACGAGATCCGGTAGGCGACCGCTCCAGCTGAGGTCGGCGGGATGGTCCCGAACAGTGTCGAGAGGCCCCGTGCGGCGCCAGTCAGGAACAGGGTGGTGGTGAGCGCGACGTGCTCGACGACATGGAGGCCTTGGAGGACTGCGACTTGCCGTGCACTACGCCAAGCCGAGGGATCACCTACCCTCCGGGCGAGCGCCAACATCCCGAGGAGGCCGCCGAGGAAGATGGTGTTGCCGACCAGGTGGAGCAGTTCGTTACCTTGAGCGAGCGGGGCGCCCTCGCCGCCCCAGACACGGCACCAGTACGCCAGTCCGGTGCGGGTCGAGGCGGCCCAAGGCGTCAAATATGGCGCCGCCTGGCGGTGAATGAGCCAGTAGCCCGCCTGCACCGCATGCTCGGCGAAATGCACGGCCTGGAAGACCAGGGCGGCGCTGACCACGCCGACCAGCCAGCGGTTGGCCCGGACGAAGCCGGTCAGCCCGATCGCCACCGTCACGCCGGCCAACGCGGCGACTCCGAGGCCAGCGAGACATCCGGGCGCTGTCCAATGCGGTGGTATCAAACCGAGTTGGAGCATCCTTCTCCCCCTTCGTAACCGTTCGACGGACCGACGACCGCTCTCCTAGCGGCGGTCGACGACGATGTCGCCCAGCTGGTGCGCAGCCGCGTCCATGATCACTTCGCCGCCGAAGCGAACCCAGCCGTCGTGCAGAGTGCTGTGGGTCGCCATCGGGTTGCCCGGGTTCCAGAACGGCGTCACGAAGTGAACGTCGAACCGGTCATGGCCGTCGGGCTGGTCGAGGGCGACGGCCAGGAAATCATGCTCCACGTCTTCGACGGTCATGGTGCCCATCCGGGTGATGGAACGCATTCGCCCCTCTACGGTGATCGTCCTCGCCTCCCGGTCCACGACGTAGGAAGAGATCTTCGTGGCGTACATGAGCATGGCGAACGGGCCGGCCGAATGGGGACCGGGTGCGATGGTGCCCACTCCGCAGCTCACCATCTGCGGATTGATGGTGAAGTTCGAGACCTGGTTCGCCACTGAGGCGTCGGTGTACGTCCCGACCCCGGAATCGTGCACCCCTCCCTCGAGGCGGGGAGTTCCAACTGCGCCGGCGGGACGTTCGCCGATACCCGGCGCTGGGCCGAGGAGGGCGAGGACTCCCACCGTACAAAGGAAGATCCCCATCCGGAGGAGAGCGCGTGAGGCTGGCATTGCTTGAGACCCCCTGTGTGACGGCTTCAGGCTGCGAACGCTGGGCGGTGCCAAATTGGTTAGCCCACCGGCACCTCAAATCGCACTATAGGGAGCGGATTTACCCACGCCAAGCTCATCATCATATTCTGATGCTTTCGCCCTTGCTTCTCGCGGGCACATATCACGCATTTCTGATGTGCTCATTTCAGCGGGGAGTCGCGCCACGACCCAGGCTTCCCAACGGGGATCTCCGGAAGCGACCTCACCCAGCGGGCCGTCGTACAGTG
>JAUZEY010000489.1 GCA_030838785.1 Actinomycetota bacterium
CCGGATCGAGAACCTCCGCGAGCTCGTCGGCGTGGCCCAGGAGTTCGACGAGGCGCTGGAACGGGGCGACGTCATCGGCGCGGCGGCCAACTCGGTGGCGGCGGCGCTCGGCGACGACGACGGCGTCGCCGGGGGCGGGGGCGGGGGCGGGGGCGACTCCGGCAACGAGGCCGACGGCGAGGGCGGCGAGCCTCCCCCGTTGGTCGTGCCGGTCGGCATCCCCCGCATCCAGGCCTTCCTCGAGGCGCTGTCGCTGGTCACGGACATGGACGAGTACGACCCCGAGCAGAGCGCGGTCACCCTGATGACGCTGCACTCGGCCAAGGGCCTGGAGTTCCCGGTGGTGTTCATGACCGGGCTGGAGGAGAACGTCTTCCCCCACGTCCGGTCCCTGGGCGACCCCGACCAGCTCGACGAGGAGCGCCGCCTCTGTTACGTCGGCATCACCCGGGCCCGGGAGCGGCTCTACCTCTGCCACGCCTGGTGCCGGAACCTGTTCGGCTCCACGCAGTACAACCCGGCCAGCCGGTTCCTGGCCGAGATCCCCGAACAGCTCGTCCGCCTGACCGGCCGAACAGCACCGGGCCGGGGCTCGATCCGGGAGCGCCAACTGGGGACGGGCGTCGTCGGCGCGCCCCGAGGCCCCGGCGGCGGCCCGGTGACCGGCGCCGCCGGCGCCGAGAAGCTGGGCCTGAAAGTCGGCGACGACGTCGCCCACGACAAGTTCGGCGAAGGCGTGATCATGGGCATCAAGGGCGATGGCGACAAGGCCGAGGCCCTCGTCAACTTCCGCGACGTCGGCGAGAAGTGGCTCCTCCTGTCCTGGGCCCCCCTGAAGCGAATCGGCTGAGTAGACCTCGAGGCCAGCTGCCACAATCGGGGTATGGCTGAGGAGCCGGAGTGCCACAAGGTGGAGTGGACCCGCTTGGAGATCGGGGAGCGGTCGTGGCGGATCAAGCTCGAATACGGCTGAGACGAGCAGTGGTCGGCGCTCGCCATCGGTGACACGTTCATCGAGGCGATGGGCCGCGGCGCCTCCCGTGCGGAGGTCCTCGACACCCTTGCCTGGCGGTTGCGGAACGACAGCCGCGGCAATACCGCCTAACGACCCGGCCTAACGACCCGGCCTAACGACCCGGGGTGCTGCCCGGCGGTTGTACCGTGCGGAGGTCGACGAAGATGCTCGTCTTGTCGCCGATCTGGCGGGTGAGGACGGGGAAGCGGGCCAGGGCCGAGCGGTCGACCGGCGTGTTGTGGCAGTCCTCGTAGCGCCGGCCGGCCCGGTTCCACTGGATGAGGCAGTCGGCCGTCCCGCCCGGCGGGACGACGTGCAGGGCGATGATCTGGGCGCCGTCGACGTCGAGGTAGAAGGCCCGCTGGCCCTTGCGGGGGTCGGGGTAGAAGACCGGCCCGCCGTCCTGGATCTGGCGGGTGATCCGGTCGGACTGGCCGGCGAAGAAGGGCTGATACGGCGGGGGTTCGCCTCCGCCCCGTCCGCTCAGGACCGCGATCACCACGATCCCCATCGCCAGCCCGCAGACGACGGCGGCGGTGGCCAGGATGACCCGCGTGCCCTTGTCGATCTTCCGCTTCGCCATCAGGTGCGGAACCTACGAGCCCCCGTCGGGCCTCCCGGCGCCTTGGCCCAAGAAGAACGGCGCGGTCCAGACCATGACCCCCTGGGCGGCGAAGGTGGCCCGGGTCAACGGTTTCGTCAGGCAGTCGCCCTGGTAGGGCGGCGCCATCTGGAGCGCCCCCCGCAAGGAGGGCGTGGTGAATTCGCCGCCGC
Organism: Actinomycetota bacterium; assembly: GCA_030838785.1. Taxonomy (GTDB): domain Bacteria; phylum Actinomycetota; class Acidimicrobiia; order IMCC26256; family BP-133; genus BP-133. Next base: position 1,790 of record JAUZEY010000489.1, read on the forward strand.
CGGCCACCACGAAGCGCTGCGACTCCTGCTTGTGGAAGACCATCGCCCCGCTCTGGAACGTGTAGTCGACGATCCCGGTCCCGACCTGGTGCAGGCAGGGGCTGCCGGCGGGGGAGAGGTTGGTGAAGGTGCCCCGACCGGTGAACGGCGCCGAGCCCCAGATCCGGTAGCCGTTGACGGCGCCATTGCACTCGATGAGGCCCGGGCCGATCTCCCAGGCCCCGGTGCCAAGCGTGCTCGTGGGTTCCGTGAACGTCATCGTGCCGCTGATCACGCAGGTCGCCGCGCCCACGGCGTGGGCGGCCGGGACGAAACCGACCACCGGGGTGACGACCGCGACGAGGAACACCAACAACCGTCTCAAGGCCCAGACTGTACCAATCAGCCGGGCAGAAATGAGAGGCGGACCCGGCGGTGGGGGTTGTCCCGGTTGAGATCGACGAGGACCAGGCTCTGCCACGGGCCGAGCGCCATCCGGCCGCCGACGACCGGGACGACCAGCGACGGGCTGACGAACACCGGCAGCAGGTGGTCGGCGCCGTGTCCCGGGTTGCCGTGGCGGTGGCGGTACCGGTCGTCGCGCGGGAGGAGCCGCTCCAGCACCTCGGCCAGGTCGGGCTCCGAACCCGAGCCGAGCTCCATGAGGGCGACGCCGGCGGTGCGGCGTCGATGCTACGGCCGCTCTATCGTTTCCGGTCATGCAGAGGCCGTACCGCGTCGTCGTCGCCAAGCCCGGGCTCGACGGGCACGACCGCGGCGCCAAGGTCATCGCCCGGGCGCTGCGCGACGCCGGCTTCGAGGTCATCTACACCGGCCTGCACCAGACGCCGGAGCAGGTGGCGGAGACGGTGATCCAGGAGGACGCCGACGCCGTCGGGCTGTCGCTCCTCTCCGGCGCCCACAACACGCTCTTCCCCAAGGTGATGGCCCAGCTGGCCGACAAGGGGGCGGGCGACGTCCTCGTCTTCGGGGGCGGGATCATCCCCGAGGCCGACATCCCGCCCCTCAAGGAGCAGGGGGTGGCCGCCATCTTCACGCCCGGCACCCCGATGCAGGCCATCGTCGACTGGCTGGCCGGGGCGCTCGACGAGCGCGAGGGGCAACTCACCACCTGACTTTCGGCCTCACCGGCCGCCGCCCCATATCCTGCGAGGCTGCACGACCGCGAGGGTGGGAGGCGAGGGCGCGTGGATCTCTTCGAGTACCAGGGTAAGCAGCTGTTGGCCCGCTTCGGCGTGCCGGTCTCACCCGGCGAGGCCGTCGACACCGTCGACGACGCCGTGGCTGCCGCCGGGCGGCTCGACTTCCCGGTCGTGGTCAAGGCCCAGGTACAGGTGGGGGGCCGGGGCAAGGCCGGCGGCATCAAGCTGGCCAACAGCACCGACGAAGTCCGCCAGCACGCCTCCAACATCCTCGGGATGGACATCAAGGGCCACGTCGTCCGCACCGTGTGGATCGAGAAGGCCAGCGACATCGCCGAGGAGTACTACGCCTCCTTCACCCTCGACCGGGCGGCGAAGAAACATCTCGGCATGGTGAGCGCCAAGGGCGGTGTCGACATCGAACAGGTCGCCGAGGAGGATCCGGCGGCCATCGCCCGGGTCCACATCGATCCGCTGGTGGGCATCGAGGACTACCACGCCCGCCAGCTCGTGTTCGGCGCCAAGCTCAACCCCACCGCCCGGAGCGGCGCCATCGCCGTCCTGAAGAGCCTCTACCGGGCCTTCGTCGAGCTCGACGCCGACCTCGTCGAGGTGAACCCGCTGATCCTCCGGCCCGACGGCAGCGTCCACGCCCTCGACGCCAAGGTCTCCCTCGACGACAACGCCGCCTACCGCCACCCCGAGTTCGAGGCCCTGCGCAACATCTCGGCGCTGGACCCCCGGGAGCAGGCGGCCCGGGAGCGGGGCCTCAACTACATCGGGCTCGACGGCGAGGTCGGCATCATCGGCAATGGCGCCGGGCTCGTGATGAGCACCCTCGACGTCGTCAACCAGGCCGGCGGCAAAGCGGCCAACTTCCTCGACGTCGGCGGCGGCGCCGGGGCGAAGACCATCGCCAACGCCCTCGAGGTGATCACCGGCGACCCCAAGGTGCGATCGGTGCTCATCAACATCTTCGGCGGGATCACCCGTTGCGATCTCGTGGCCCAGGGCATCCTCGACGGCTTCTCCACCATCGACGTGCACGTGCCGGTGGTGGTCCGCCTCGACGGGACCAGCGCCGAGGAGGGGCGGGCGCTCCTGGCCGCCAATCCGAGGGACGGGCTGGTGCCGGCGGCCACGATGCTGGAGGCGGCCAGCCGGGCCGTCGAACTCGCCGCCGAGGGTGCGGGGGTGTCCCCCGGAGACACCTCCGGGGGCGCGGGCAAGTCCTCCGGGACGAACGGTCAGGGGGCGTAGCGGTGGCGATCATCATCGACGAGAACACGCGGGTCGTCGTCCAGGGCCTGACCGGCCGGGAGGGTCGCTTCCACGCCCTGCGCAACCGCGAGTACGGCACCAAGGTGGTGGCCGGTGTCACACCCGGGAAGGGCGGCACCGACGTCGAGGGCATCCCCGTCTTCGACACGATGGTCGACGCGGTCGAGGGAACCGGCGCCAACGCCTCGATCATCTTCGTCCCCGCCCGCTTCGCCGGCGACGCCGTCTACGAGGCGGCTGATTCCGGCGTCGGCGTCATCGTCTGCATCACCGAGGGAGTCCCGGCCCACGACGAGGCGCGGTTCGTCAACTACGTCCGCCGCGCCTACCCCGACACCGTGCTCATCGGCCCGAACTGCCCCGGGCTCATTTCCCCCGGCAAGTCCAACATCGGGATCATGCCGGGCGAGATCACGCTGCCGGGCGGCCCGGTCGGGCTGGTGTCGCGGTCGGGCACGCTGACGTACCAGGCCGTCCACGAGCTGACCCAGCGGGGGATCGGCCAGACGACCTGCGTCGGCATCGGCGGCGACCCGGTGCCGGGGACGGGTTTTATCGACTGCCTGTCACGATTTGAAGCCGACCCCGATACCAGGGCCTGCGTGATGATCGGCGAGATCGGCGGCTCCGACGAGGAGACGGCGGCGGCCTTCATCGCCTCCGAGATGACCAAGCCGGTGGTGGCCTACGTGGCCGGGGTGACCGCCCCGCCAGGCAAGAAGATGGGCCACGCCGGGGCCATCGTCTCCGGGTCGAAGGGAACGGCGGCGGCCAAGATCGAGGCCCTGGAAAAGGCTGGCTGCCGCGTTGGGCGCAATCCGTCCGAAATCGGCGAACTCATGGCCGAGGTGCTCAAGAGCATCTAGCCCGGGGCCTATGGTGGCCGTCGATGACGCGGCGCATCGTGACGGTCCTGGGGATCGTGCTGGCCCTGGCGGTTCCGACGGCCTGTTCGCACGGCGGGAAGACGACGGGCGCGACCTCCGGCGGGGAGGCGGCGGGCGGGTCGACGACGTCGTCCTCGGCGCCGGCGGACGGCTCCTCGTCGTCGACTTCGGGCTCGACCGCGGCGCCGACGTCCCCGTCCTCGACCGTCACCACCGTGAAGGGGTCGGCCGCCGGGTCCGGCCCCGCCTCGACCGCCACGACCCGGCCTGCGACTCCGGCCGGCTCGGTGCCTGACCGCCAGGATGCCGCCTCCGGCGTCTTCATCGCCGGCGACAAGGGCACCGGTGTGGCGGCCCAACCCGGCGGGGCGATCACCGGCCGCATCCGGGCCGGGGTGGCCATGGCCGTCGACGCCCGCCAGGGGGGCTGGGCCCACGTCGTCACGCCGTGCGAGAACCATCTGTGGGTCAAGGTCGCCGACGGGCGCGTCGAGCCCACGGCCGACATCGTGATCGACGCCGGCCACGGCGGGCCCGAATCGGGCGCCGTCGGCCAGGGCGGCCTGACCGAAGCGGAGCTGAACCTGGCCGTGGCCCGGATGACCGTGGAGGCCCTGGCCGCCGACGGCGTGACCGCCGCCCTGGCCCGCACCGGCGACTACCGCCAGACCCTGGCCTCCCGGGTGGCGGTGGCCACCGCCATGCACCCCAAGGCGTTCGTGTCGATCCACCACAACGCCGAGCCCGACGGGCCGCGGGCCGGGCCGGGGACCGAGACCTACTACCAGACCGGCAAGGACGTCCCGCCCGTCCGGTCGGCCGCCTCCAAGCGCCTGGCCGGGTTGATCTACGAGGAGGTCGTGCGGGCGCTCTCGGCGTACAAGGCCGACTGGGTTGCGGACACCGACGCCGGGGCCAAGTACCGGATCGGCGACTCCGGCAACGACTACTACGGGGTGTTGCGGCTGTCGGCGGCCGGCGGCGTCGTCGGGAGCCTGGCCGAGCTGGCCTTCATCTCCAACCCGTCCGAAGAAGCGCTGTTGAAGCGGGACGACGTCCGCAGGGCCGAGTCCGCCGCCGTCGCCCGCGGCATCGTCCGCTTCCTGCGCACGGAGGATCCGGGGAGCGGCTTCGTCGTCCCCTACCCCCGCACGGAACCCGCCGGGGGCGGCGGCGGCACCCAGGGCTGCGTCGACCCGAGCTGAGCCCCTTCACCAAACCGGCCGAACCGGCGTTCATCTACCGGGAATCCAGCGGAAAAGGAACGCCGGTTCAGCGGAGGTCGTTCGGCGACGGCAACCGGCGTGCATTGACCGCCAATGGAGCGGAAAAGGAACGCCAGTTCGCCGGGCGGTCAGTCGCGCCGGCGGAGGGACCACATCTGGGCGGCCCGTTCGGCGTCCAGCGCGATCCCCCACGGGACCGGGGGTGGGCCCAGCTCGGAGCGGAACGACCGGGCAGCCCGGCGGGCCAGCTCGGGGTCGGCGCCCGCCCGGGCGGCCAACTCCTTGGCCCGGGCCTCGACGTCGCCGTCGGGCAGGGCCTCCCAGGCAATGCCGAGGTCGGCGGCCCGGCGGCCGCTGATCTCGTCGCCGAACAGGCCGAGGGCGGCGGTCGTCTCCCGGCCCGCCGTCCGGCCCGACAGGACGAAGAACCCGCCGCCGGGGTGGAGGCCGATCCGGAGGAATCCCGCCATGAGGCGGGCGTCCTCGGCCACGACCCGCAGGTCGGTGGCGAAGGCCAGGTTGATCCCGGCGCCCACCGCCCCGCCCCGGATGGCGGCCACCGTCGGCGCTTCCAGCTCGCCGACCCGGACGAAGGCACGGTAGATGACGCTCAGGTTCGAGTAGGCCGGTTCGCCGAGCGGGTCGGCGCCGGCGCCGGCCAGGGTGTCGCGATGGGCGCCGGCGCAGAAGTACGGTCCGCCGGTCACCACCACGGCGCCGACCTCCCGATCGCGGTCGACCTCCTCGCAGGCGTCGACGAGATCGGCCGCCATCTGCGGCGTGAGGGCGTTGCGGCGGTCGGAGGCGGCCAGCGTGATGACGGCGACGGGGCCGTCGACGGAAAGCTCGATCTCACTCACGGGTGAGCAAGCTAGCTTGAGGCTCGAGGGCGAATCGGAGCGGAGGAAGCAATGGGGACGGGCGTGAGACTGGGCGTGCTGGCGTCGGGGGGCGGCACCAATCTGCAGGCGATCATCGACGCCGGCCTGCCGGTGGCGGTGGTCGTCACCGACCGGCCCGGCGTGGCCGCGCTCGACCGGGCGGCGGCGGCCGGCATCCCGACCGTCGTGGTCGACCGGGCCGAGCACCTGCCCGACCGGGTCTCCTTCACCGACGCCATCGTCCAAGCGCTCACCGCCCACGGCATCGACCTCGTGGCCATGGCCGGGTTCATGACCGTGCTGTCCGACCCGATGTTCGCCGCCTTCCCCGGACGGGTGGTCAACACCCACCCCAGCCTCCTGCCGGCGTTCCGGGGGGCTCACGCCGTGCCCGACGCCCTGGCCGCCGGCGTGAAGGTCGCCGGCTGCACGATCCACCTGGCCACCATCGAAGTCGACGACGGGCCGATCCTGGCCCAGGAGGCGGTACCGATCCTGCCCGGCGACAACCAGGACTCCCTCCACGAGCGGATCAAGGCCGTCGAGCACCGGCTCTACCCGAAGGTGCTGGCCGACCTCCTGGCCGGCGGCTCCGGCGCCATCCCCGACGCGCTCGGCGCCAGCGCCAACGGGTCCGCTGCCTTCGTGGCCGCGTCCGGGGCCATCGGGGAGGCCGCGGGCGGGTGCAGCGCCGACGGGCCCGTCCCCATCCGGCGGGCACTCATCTCGGTCTACGACAAGACCGGGCTCCTCGACTTCGCCCGGGGGCTCTCCGACCTCGGCGTCACGCTCCTGGCCTCGGGCGGCACGTGCAGCGCCCTGGCCGAGGCGGGGATTCCCGTCACGC